>CAZBUC010000055.1:8323-10977 GCA_964494965.1 uncultured Maribrevibacterium sp. | reverse complement strand
ATCGTTATTCAGTGTGACAAACAAAGAATCCGTATCGCCATAAATCACCTTAGCTCCACGCTCCTCCATCCATTCTTGAGTCTTAGCCAGTAATTCATGGCCACGCATCGTGATCGAACTCGCTAATTCTGCGTGATAAAAACGGCACACATTGGAACCCAGCACACCATAGAATGAATTCATGATGATTTTAATGGCGTAACTTAAAATGCTGTTTGAAGATTGCTTCGCGCTTTCTCTTGCTTGAGCAAGCTCACTGACCAATTCAGGTAAAATAGCGGACTGGCGATGAAAGTACGCCCCCAAATACCCCGGAACGAGAGGCAAAGTTGAGATTGAGTCATTGTCTAGATGAGTGGGCAAATGCTGAGCGGCTTCCTGCTTAGCATCTTCTTGTTTGGCAATAATGCGCGCCAAAGGGTCCACATGAAAGGTACGAATGATGCTGGGATACAAGCTTTTAAAGTCAAATACCAAAACATTTTTATAAAGCCCAGGGACAGATGACATGACAAAACCGCCCGGACTGGCCACGAACTCATCGTCACTCCAAGCTGGAGCTACCCAGCCTGCGGCATGTAACCTAGGCAAATACAAATTTTCAAACGCAGCCACTGCCCCGCCCGTTTGCTCGAATGGAATGCCGGTTAAATCGACACGTGTTTGTTGTAACTCAATGAGTTTTAAGGTATCAAAAATGCGCAGGACAAGGTCGCAGTCTTGAAGGTTGTAAGCGACAAAAGCGTCTAAATCTTCTTTGTGAAGTCGCTCGATCTCTTGCCAACGCTCACTGCCATGCAGTAATTTACCATCGTCGAGAATCTCTTTGCTGACATTATTCAGGCTGTAGGACTCAAAGTGATAGCCTCCCACCTTTAATAAAGTAATGCCATCCAAGGCCACTCTGCCAGGAATGCTCGCAAAATATTTACCTTGATTGTCAGAAGACCGAATGTTCCAGTTCTCGCCATTAACGCCAAAGGCAGGACGTATTCCTAACGCTTGGCATCGTTGATCAATAAAGTGCAAATCAAAACCGATTAGATTCCAGCCGATAAAAATGTCGGGGGAATGCTTTTTTACATAGCGAATAAATGCCAATAACAAACTTTTCTCATCGGAAAAATGCTCAACGATTGTCGATGTAGCGACTTGATCTGTCACAACAAACGCCACCCGTTGATCGGCAGCGGTGATACCAATAGACAGTAGGGTATTCGTGGAGACGGATGTCTCTATATCCAATGACCATACGTTCCAAGCAGGACGCCAGTCACCAGCGATTACTCGAGCCTGACGAAACACTTGCCCACCGGCATCAGGAATACCAATAAAACGTACCGAACCACGAATTTTTCGCTCCATCAAATAACGATTGTGCGCTTTGATGTCTTCTTCAAACACAGAAAAACCCTTTTGTTTGACGAAGTGAAGCATTTGCTGGTGGAGCGCAAGACTCTTGGATTGCACAAGAACGACAGGCTTATGAGAAAAAGATAAAAACGAGGATTCAATGCAGTGTACGCCAGGCACTTGCTGGGGTAAGTCGCTGAGTGTTGCTTCTGTGAAAAAAACACTAAGTTGCCGATCGGGGACAACCTTGACTGTCCCCTCGGCGGTTTTTACAAAAAGGCTCATTTCTATCTGGCCGCCCACGTCACGCGTGTGGCGGCTCACAATGTAACCGTGTTTTTCTACATACATGCTGTGTCACATTTCGCTACTATGAATAAGCCACTATCAGAACAGCATTGACCAAACATTGCGACATTTATAAGTCTCTCAGCAAGTGCATGGGCGGAACATTAAGGACTTTTCGACTAGCCAATAATCCGATACTGGTGATGACGCCAACACCAATAGCGGGTCCAATCAACCAAAGAGACGGGTGGAAACTCGGGTCTGAATTGAACACAAACACTTGCAGTCCAAGCAAACAAGCTTCTGCGCCTAATGCGGCAATTAAACCTGCAAAAAAGCCCAGTGCCCCAAATTCAACCAATAAGGCTTGGCGAACGAGTGCGCTCTTTGCGCCCAAAACTCGCAACAATGCCCCCTCTTCTAATCTCTCTTCTAAAGTCGAGCGAACGCTGGCTAATAAAACCAGAGCGCCAGCGCTGAGAATGCAGAAAAGCACCAACTGAATCGCTTTAGACAATTGGCCTATAATGGTCTGAATCTGTCGCAATACATCACCAACATTAAGAATAGATACCGTAGGGAATTGCGCCATGGATTTGTAGAAAGGTTGTGCGGATGTTTCATCAATAAATAAGCTGCTGACGAAGTTAGCAGGATAGTCCTCCAATACGCTCCTTGGCAGAATCAAATAGAAATTTGGCTGCATGGATCCCCAATCAACGGTGCGAATAGACGTAATTGGCAGAGTAACGAGATTACCCCCAATGTTGATCGACAATTCATCGCCCAGCGTTAGATTGGCCTCTTTGGCTGCTTCTTGTTCGACAGACAAGCCTTCAGCCGAGAAATCCCCAGAAACGAGCGTACTCCCCTGTCCTATGGTATCTGACCAAGTCAAATTTAATTCGCGTTCATACAGTTCAGGCTCCCTTCTCTCATCTGGGTACAAATCTTGAACAGATTCGTTGTTCACCGAAACAACTCGGCCACGAACCATGGGGTACCAATCTGAT
>CAZBUC010000055.1:2434-8313 GCA_964494965.1 uncultured Maribrevibacterium sp. | reverse complement strand
AGCGTCGGTCGTACTATTGATTGACTCGATTTGATTAGACTGCACATTAAACAAATAATGGTTTGGCGCGTCTTCTGGCAATTGCTGCTGCCAATCCGCAATCAAATTTGATTTGATGCCAATCAAAATCAAGGTCAGCATAATAATTAGCGTAAATACAAGCAGCTGAAATAAATTAGGAACCAAGCGGCGGTATAAAGAAGCCAAACCGATTTGCCAGCCACTGGTCGCGCCGGATGTCAAAGTTCGGCCTAGTTTGAAGGCCAGCCACCCGATACCTGCAACAAATAGCGCAATCCCAGCAATGGCGATTGTCATTATGGTTGGTAATAAAAAGCCGTTGGTATAAATGCACATCAATCCATAAATGCCCATAAAGCCAACCACATAAATCATCGCGGAATTTAACTCCACTCGCGCATTAGGCTGCAATACAGACAAAGGCGATATTTTGATAAGGTGTGACATGAGTGGCAAGCAGAACACCAGCATGGAAATCAAACCGGTCGCTGCCCCAAGCCATAAACGACTGATTGATGGCTCAGGCAATCCTGTTGACATAAGACCTGAAAGAATGGAAGCAATAACTTCTTGAATCCCCCAGCCAATAGCCAAACCTAAAACAGATCCCACTAGAAATAACACAGCGAGCTGCTGGAAAAACACCTTGCCTAGCAACTTAGGTGTCGCACCCAATGTCTTTAATATGGCCACTTGCATTAGATGACGCTTTACAAATCTAGCTGAGGCTAATGCCATGGCCACGCCAGCCATGACCACAGCCAAGGTGCCCGCCAGTAACAAAAAGGACTCTGCCCGACCAATTGTGTCACCAATACGCTCACCACGTTGAACAGGGGTTCGCCAGCGCTGGCTGTCATTAAATTGTGGTGTCACCCAATTTTCATACTCATCTAATGCCGCTTTGTCACCAGCCAGTAACAGTGAATATCGCACGCGGCTGCCTGGAATAATGACGTTCGTTGCAGCCACATCAGCTATGTTCATTACGGCGCGAGGTGAAATAGCAAAGGCCGACGTGCTTGAGCCAGGATCACGAACCAAGAGCTTAGCAATAGTCAACGACGTATCACCTACTTCAACTTGATCACCAATATTAACATTCAACAAGCTGGCTAACCGCGAAGACACCCAAACTTCACCCGGTTGAGGAATGTCCGTTGTGTCATATCCAGTTCCAAACAGGCTATCATCAACTAGAAAACGGCCGCGCAGCGGATAATCTTCGCTGACTGCGCTCAGTTGAGATAATTGCAGAGCATCATTCGCAAACAACATGGTAGTAAATGATGTACGCTCAGCATATTGTAAATTCAGATCCGTGGCCTTCGTTATCCAGTCCTTTGAAATCTCATCGTTTGATCTTACCAAACGGTCTGCTGCCAGTAAGGTAGCGGATTCCTTTTCAAAAGATAACTGCAAACGATCAATAAACAAACCAATCGAAGTGACTGTGCTCACCGAAATGATCAATGCAAGCAAAAGAGTCAGCAAATCACCGCTTCGAAGATCTCTTAGCATTAAGCGAAACGTAAAGCTCATAGGGATTTTTCCGTTAATTGACCTGCGGACATGACCAACTGGCGATCACACATCTTAGCGAGTTCGTTGTCGTGCGTTACCATGACTAACGTGGTGCCCTGTGAACGATTAAGATCAAACAGTAGCTTGATAATTAATTTGCCATTTTCCTCGTCTAGATTCCCTGTTGGTTCATCAGCAAAAAGTATTTTAGGGTTGGAAGCAAAGGCTCTGGCAATCGCCACACGCTGTTGTTCGCCGCCTGATAATTGACGAGGGTAATGAGTAAGACGATGGGATAGACCAACTTTCTCAAGCAAGGCTTCGGCCTTAGCTCTTGCATTCTTATCGCCTTTTAATTCTGCGGGCAACATGACGTTTTCAATCGCTTGTAAACTAGGCAAAAGATGAAATGATTGAAACACGAAGCCGACGTGTTCACCTCGAATTAGAGCTCTTTTTTCTTCAGACTGCCCAGAAAAAGGTTGATCATAAACCAAAATGTCGCCAGAAGTGTTAACATCAAGTCCCGCCAGCAAACCTAATAAGGTAGACTTTCCTGAACCGGATGACCCCACGATAGCAACGGACTCACTTTCCTTGATTTCCATATTGATTCCTTTCAATATGGTTAAATTCCCTGTATTCGAAGTCACGGTATGCGTTAAATTAGTTACTTTGATCGCGGTGTTACTGGTCATAATACATTACTCTAAAGGTTTAATATGTTTGTAAAAAGACTCGTTAAAAAAGTGTGCGTCATTTTCACATTGTCTGTCATTAGCTCTTTTGCTACCGCCTCTACTTTATTGGTCATGGGCGATAGTCTGAGTGCGGCTTACAACTTACGACAACAAGATGGTTGGGTTAGTTTACTCGAAACTCAACTTTCACAATCGCACCCAGATATAAAGGTCGTCAATGCCAGCGTGAGTGGTGAAACAACCCAAGGCGGCTTGTCGAGATTTCAAGCCTTGCTTAATGCACACCAACCAAGTTGGGTCATATTAGAGCTTGGCGCTAATGATGCTTTACGTGGTTACCCTCTTTCACAGACCACTTTAAATTTGGAAAGCATGGTTGAGCAAGCTCAACA
Source organism: uncultured Maribrevibacterium sp. (assembly GCA_964494965.1). Classification (GTDB taxonomy): domain Bacteria; phylum Pseudomonadota; class Gammaproteobacteria; order Pseudomonadales; family Marinomonadaceae; genus Marinomonas. The sequence continues at coordinate 5,675 of CAZBUC010000055.1, read as the reverse complement.
AGCTGAAGCCCTTGTATTACTCGTGGGCAATCAGATCCCCCAAAACTACGGTAAACGCTTTACGCAAATGTTTTTTGATTTGTACAAAGATATTGCAAGCAAATATTCGTTAGCGTATCTGCCTTTCATGCTTGATGGCGTCGCGCTCAACAATGCACTAATGCAAGACGATGGATTACACCCAAATAAAGATGGTCAACCTATCATCCTTGAAAACATCCTGCCACACTTGTTGCCATTACTGGAAAAGAATAAATAGATAATAATAAGGAATAATTATGAAGGCCGTTTTCTTAGACAGGGGTTCCTTTCCTGATCACATTCGCATCGAGCTGCCACCAGCTATCACAGACGTGGAAATGTTTGACAATACGTTGGAAGAACAGGTTGTACAACGTATCCAAGGCGCTGATATTGTTTTGACTAATAAAGTGGTTATTAATGCCGCCTCTATTGAAGCCTCGAATCAACTAAAACTGATTCAAGTAATGGCGACGGGAACGAATAATGTGGATGCAGAGGCTTGTTCATACAAGGGTATTCGCGTGCAAAATGTCACAGATTACTCGACTATTAGCGTGCCAGAGCACACTTTTGCTATGTTGCTGGCATTAAGACGTAATTTGGTCGCGTATCTAAACGATGTCAAAGCAGGTAAATGGGCGTCTTCTGAATATTTTTGTTTTTTAGATTACCCAATCAAAGACTTAGCTGGGTCCACCTTTGTTATTCTAGGGGGTGGCACATTGGGCAAAAAAGTCGCAGCGATCGCCCTCGCTTTTGGTATGAAAGTGGTGTTCGCTGAAAGAAAAGGCGCTATTCATATCAGACCTGGTTATGTGGAATTTAATTCGGCCCTTAAAATCGCCGATATTGTGAGCATTCATTGTCCTTTAACGCCAGATACGAAAAATCTAATCGGTGAAAATGAATTCGACTTAATGAAGCCGAGTACTGTCCTATTAAATATGAGTCGTGGCGGAATTGTTGATGAGATAGCCCTTAAAGGGGTACTTGAGAATGGGCTCATAGCGGGGGCTGCGTTTGATGTTGCTCTTGAAGAACCCATGCCAATAAATAGCCCTCTTCAATCATTGTGCCAAGGTCCTAACTTCCTACTCACCCCCCATGTGGCATGGGCCAGCGACGAAGCCATGCAAACCTTAGTGAATATTGCGATGGACAAGATCGCTACTTTTGTAGAAAAGACGCATTGATGTTAGAGATTTTATATCAAGATGAACACCTCATCGCTGTGAACAAGCCTGCGGGATTATTGGTTCATAGAACACATCTTGCTAAAGATGAAGAAGATGCGGTTGTGCAAAGGCTGAGAGATCAAACGGGGCAGTGGGTGTTTCCCGTACACCGCTTAGACAGAGGGACATCAGGTGTGCTTATCATGGCTTTTACGCCTGACATCGCAAGACAACTTGCAACGCAATTTGCGGATTCAAAAACGCTAAAAACCTACCACTGTCTCGTACGGGGCTTTTGTGATGCTTCTGGCCTAATTGATTACCCTCTCGCTAAATTAAACGAGCAAAAAGGTCGCTCTAGATTCAAGATTGAAGGAACGGAAAAAGACGCTCAAACAGACTTTGTAACACAGCAACGTTTTCAAATCCCTGTTCCCGTTAGTCGCTATGATGTCATGCGGCTTAGCTGGGTCAAAGTTACTCCTAAACAAGGGAGAAAGCATCAGATAAGGCGACATTTTAAACACTACTTAAATCCATTAGTGGGAGATTCCTGTTACGGTTGCAGACATGTGAACAAAGTTGTTAAAGCCATGTGGCCAGATGACTTTCGTTTGATGCTTCACGCTTCCAGTTTGTGTTTTACCCATCCAGTTAGTCATGAAAAAATGACGATACAAGCTGAACTTGATGAACAACTATCAAATATTTTAAGTCAATTGGAGCCCTTTCAAGTTAACAAAATTGGGCAACCCAACTCTCCGTTCGCTGACCATAGATAGACAAGACAGTCATGTACCTGGTTATTTAAATTAATGGCTTGTGACTGTCTCTCATGTAAGATGAAGCCGCAAGCCACGAGAACTTGTTTGGAAGCGATATTATGGTCGGCGATATGAGCATAAACCTTATTAACACCTTGGCTCGCCCAAACAATCAGTAGGCGTTTTAACCCGTGTTTAGCAATGCCTTTATTGCAAAAAGCTTTGGATACCTTGTAAGTAATTTCTACCGTTTCTTGAAGGTTATCTAAAAATTGAACACTAAACCGACCAACCAAAACCACATTAGACAAAAACACCAAGTAGTGCTGTGTTGCTAAGGGGCGAGTTAGACTTTGCTTTATGAGCAGATCGATTTTTTGTCTATGCGGTAAATAAGGCAAAAACTGGCTGAACCAGCCGCGATTACGAAACTCAAACAGCATCAGTTGCTCGATATCCCCTTCCCTTGCTAGTCGAATCGATAAATATTTTTCCATAATATGAACTCACTCAATTTAGCAGTAGCATCATTTTAGTGCAGTATTCCGGCGGCTGCTGGAAAAATCCTTGTTTGTGGCTGTTGAATTTACCATTAAGTGATAATATTTAGAGCTTTCGTCGTCAGCAATTCACAGTGAGAACACCGTTATGAAAGATCGCAATATTGTCTACTCGACTGATCAAGGCAGGCTTTGCCCAAGCTGTGAGCAATCTATTCTAAATTGCCAGTGTAAAAGCCAAGCCAGCCCCGTAGGGAATGGTAACGTTTTGATCACACTAGAAACAAAAGGTCGGAAAGGAAAAGGCGTGACTGTTGTAACAGGACTACCTATAACGGAAGATGCTTTAAAAATATTAGGCAAAAAACTCAAAACTCAATGTGGAACGGGCGGCGCTGTCAAAGCCGGTCAGATTGAAATACAGGGCGATAACCGACTGAAAGTAAAAGAATTACTCGAAAAAGAAGGGTTTTCTAGTAAATTTTCAGGTAGATAATAGCTATTCGTTATCGTTAGCCATATTATCTTATGCTTAAGCTCACAACCTAATTTGTATTACGACAAACGAAATGGGAGGTCTTTGTCTAATACGCTGTAACAGAGGTTTCCATGTTTCAAAAGGGTATTAAACAAGCCAACCAGCGGATGCGCTCAGCCATCCCGCTTATGCTTAAGCTAAACATACCGCCAACACCCGAAAACTATGGGATCTGGTATGAATATGCATCAAACAGTACCCCAAAGCGGCCGAGCCGGCCGTGCGCGGGGTCAGCTTCGA
>CAZBUC010000055.1:0-2424 GCA_964494965.1 uncultured Maribrevibacterium sp. | reverse complement strand
TTAACCAAATAGTTGACAAGGCAATCCGCAGATTTGGTAGTTTACCTTCCTTTGTTTCTTCCGATTTGTACCGCGAATTTTTACTTCCTGTAGAAGCAAAAAACGCTAAAAGCCATAATCAAACACTGACTACTCTTTCTTCCACGTTGGGGTCGGGCACCCAAGAGGCGTTAACACAATTAACGGAATTTAGTACTAAGCTAACCCATGCCAGCGCTCAGCTGAAACAAGAGCCAGACAATGGCCAGTTAGAACAACTGACTGTGATGCTTGAACAGAGCGCTTTAGAGACCAATAAAGTTATTAAGCAATATAGTCAGCATCTGCTTGAGGTTCAAAAAGAGCTGGCTGCATTGAAAATTGCTTTATCGAACACTAAAAAATCTGATGAGACAGACTTGCTTACTTCACTGGCTAATGCAAAAGGCTTCGAGCGCTACTTGTTTGCCTTCAATCAGAAAGCAGAAGATGATTTGAGCCTATTATTAATTGATATTGACGATTTAGCTGGAATAAACGAAGAATACGGTGAGAAAGCAGGAACCGCATTAATACGTTACCTAGGCAAACTGTTACAAGCTAAATTACCTTTGCACTGTGTACTAGCTCGGATCGAAGGTGGCCGCTTTGCGGCGTTACTTAAAGAAACAGAGCTGAGTGACGCTACCTCGCTAGCCAATCAAATGAAAGAGGAAGTCGCTTCGCAGAAAATCCGCTATCGCAATACTCAAACTCTATTGCGACAAGTGACCGTTTCTATTGGCGTAGTGACTGTAGTGGGTAGCGAAAGCCCAAATCAACTGATTGAGCGTGCTCAAAAAAACTTAAACAAAGCAAAGCGCTCTGGAAAAAATACCGTAGCGCATTATGAATAACAGAATTTGTCCTCTAATTTGCTAATAAAAAGGAAATCTTCTCTGATGGAATCTGACACATTAAGACATCGTATTTATTTTGATGTTCGAGATTATGAATGTGACATGCAAGGTATTGTCAATAATGCGGTGTATCAAAATTACTTAGAACACGCTCGCCACCAGTTCATTAAAGATCGGGGCCTGGATTTTGCGACCATTACGCAGCAAGGTATTCATCTTGTATTGATGAAAGCCGAACTTGAATACAAGGGGTCACTCAAAAGTGGTGACGCCTTTTACGTTGACATTCAGGTAGAACGGCTATCTCGTCTCAAATTGGTATTTCATCAACAAGTGTATCGCAGTGCTGACAACCGCTTGATGCTCAACGCTCACATGACAGTCACATCAACGAACAAAGAAGGTCGCCCTGTGGTATTTGAACAGGCAGACGTTTTGCTGGATAAGTAAATCGTGCATAATGCGTGTACGACATTAATCCAATTTGATCACATGGATGTTTATCATCGACCATGAGCTTAATAGACGACTATCAGCTGTTAGAAATCCCAACTACAGCCACTGAGCAAGAAGCCAAAGCCGCCTTTAAGCGTCTGGCAAGACGCTATCATCCTGATAAAAACCCTCATAATGACACCACGGCTTTGTTTCAACGCCTTCAGCAAGCTCATGAAAATGTGACGAGCGCCATTCGTCAAAGTGCCATTGTTCAGGATTGGAAGCCATTCACCTTCACCAAAGAAAACACGCAGAGCTCAGGCGCTAAAAATCGGTATAGGCATACATCATCTGCATCAGACCAAGACCAAGAAGCCTTCGTGAAAGAGCGTCAGCGCGCCTACGAAGAAATGAAACGCAATAATGCACAGCATGAAAAAGCACGTAATGACGCCATACAAGCGGCGAGAAATAGCCTAAATGAAAAGCGAGTAAAGGCACTTTATGAAGAGGCTTATAAGGCGTCTAGAGAATTTTCGTCAGACGGGTTTCATGAAGAAAAAATCGTCGACGACAGCAAGGATATTCCTCCCTATGACACCTTTGTTTATGATGATGTCCAACCAGCAGAAGCTCATACTCAGACTCGACCCCGTTTCTTGCATAACAAGGTAGGAAAGACGCTATTACAGGCCAGTCTTTGTCTGTCCTTTTTTGCAGCAGGAATAGTCACCACACAGTTCTGGCCATCTTTGATACAAAGAACCGCACCGCAAAACGAAGCCGCGACCTACATTAGTGGCTTGTATCCTCAATTTAGAGTGGGCAATGGACATACATTGATGAAAACAAATCTTTACGCAGAACCAACCACTAGCAGCAGCTTACTGGATATGATGCCAGCACAAGCGGATTTGCAGGGAGTAAAACTTCAAGGCGATTGGCTAACCGTGCGATATCAAGGTGTCAGTGGTTGGGTTCAAGCAAAAGATATTGGTTTCGGAAGCCATCAACAAGCTATGCTAACAGGGTGTGTTGGCCAACCCGGCGTCGCACCACAGCACGGTGAACTACTCGGTGAAGCACAAGGCACGAGTCGGCTAAGGAT
>CAZBUC010000054.1:10461-11297 GCA_964494965.1 uncultured Maribrevibacterium sp. | reverse complement strand
CAGTCCCCATCATTGCAGTACAAAATGTTGCTTTTGCGTTGAAAAGACGCAAAGTGGATGTGACCACAAATATACCCGTCCACTTTTTGATTTTTAGCCGATTTTAACGCCGCAGTTTCAAAGCGTTCAATGAACTCTTTGGCTTTGCTAATGTGGCTTTTTACATAGCCTGCCAAAGACCAGTAAGGCAGCCCCATAAGTCGTCTTGCGCCATTGATCCATTGATTCAGTGACAACATAAGTCCGTGGGCTTTATCGCCAATGGCGAGCATCATAGGGCTGATTTTGACCATCTGATCGAATTCGTCGCCATGGCTAACATGAAAGGTTCGACCATTCGCTGTTGTGTGGCGGGCATTGAGTTTTATGTCAATACCTGAAAGGGTTTGTCCCGCAAACTGTCTGAAAAACGCATCGTGGTTGCCAGGAATATAAATGACCTTGGTGCCAGATCGTGCCATAGCAAGAATGTGCTCGACCACTTTGTGATGAGCATCGACAAAATACGCGCGGGAGCGCATTTCTTGTAAATCGATGATATCGCCTACTAAATACAGGGTATCCGTTTTAATATTTTGCAGGAAATCTAGAAGGTGTGTAGCTTGGCACGCTTTTGTGCCCAGGTGCACATCCGATATAAATACGGATCGAAAAGTGGTCTGCATAAACGTCTCCTATAGGGTATTCATCAAGAGTAGTGCGCTTATGTGACAGACTGGTGAGGGCTTTATGACAGTTAGATCACAAAGCCCAGTAAGCCATATTACCTGGGTGGTACTTCTGACGATGGGCCATGATGTGATTGAAAATACACATAATTTCCACCTTGTTGCTTC
>CAZBUC010000054.1:0-10451 GCA_964494965.1 uncultured Maribrevibacterium sp. | reverse complement strand
TTTGGCTTGAGCCGCTAATTCGGCCACTTGGTGATGATTACTGCATTGCTTAGTATCTGGGTGTACAACACCGATTGCTAAGCTAAGAATGGGATGGAAAAGCATCTCGCCGTGTCGGTTTTTAGTCCAAACGCCACCGTCATTAAGGGTATCTTCCGGATAGAATTCACGTATTTTTTGCTCAAACTCCCTTAGGATGGTGTTGCATTGAGACGGCCACTCTTGCTCGCCAAAAATCACCACAAAATCATCGCCGCCGATATGACCAATGAAGTTGTTTTCGCTAGACACACCGTCTTTAATAAGAGCACCAACGAGTTGAATGACCGCGTCCCCTTTTGAGTAACCGAAGAAGTCGTTGAAAGGTTTAAAATCATTGAGATCAAAATACGCCACATAAAAGTCTTCATTGGCTGCGAGTCGTCGGCTGACCTCTCTGTGTATCGGCACATTACCGGGCAGTAAGGTCAGTGGATTAGAGTAGGTGGCGTTTTGAATTTTGAGCTCGGTGATGCGTTTCAATAAGTCTCTAAGGTGGCCTGTACCGATGAACTGGCCTTCACGAACTATGATGATCTCATTGTTTAAGGTGTCGGTTTCTTGATCGGTTACAAGAGCCGATACATTAGACAAACTCACGTTGCTTTCTACAATCAGCACTTGGTGACACAATAAGTGCGTGACGGGCTTATGCTCGTATAATGCACGCCCATAAGGTGTAGAGAAGAGTTCGTGCAGCTGATAGCGTCGCAACACACCAAGCGGCCGGTTGTCTTGATCGACAATGGGCAGGGCAATCAGACCGGGTTGATTTTTAAAGTACAAAGACGCTTCGGTTAAGAGGCTTTTTTCATTCAATGTCGGACTAGGGCGACACAGGGTTTGGACTGTTTCCGCGTGGTCTTCCAAAAATTGCGAGCGCCTTTGTGCTTGCTTGATCAAATAAGAATGGGTAGAAAACGCGGGGTGCTCGGTTGGTCGGCCAAGAAAATAGCCTTGACCTAGTGTGACGCCAATTTCTATAAGCTGATCCAGTTCTTGCTGTGTTTCTATGCCTTCGGCAATAAGCATACAACTGAGTCGTTGCGAGATGGTTAAAATAGAACGCACGAACTCACGCTTGATTTCGTCTTTATCTATGTCTTTAATAAAATGTTTATCAATTTTCACTATGTCTGGCTGCAGTTCTGACCAGAGTTGCAACCCCGAGTAGCCCACGCCTAAGTCATCAATGGCCACTTGAAAGCCCATTTCCCGATAGTGATCGACGCTGCTTCTAGGCAAGCCATTGTGGTCGTAAGGGTGCTGTTCAGACAATTCGATCACTATGTCTTTTTGATTTAGCCCAAGGTCTTTTAAGATGGCTAATGTCATCCCTGACTGATGGTCGGGAGAAGACAGCAAAGACGCGCTTACATTTAAAAAAAGGCGACCTGGTAGAGCCAGTTGAGCAAATTTCGATAAGGCTTTTTCACGGCATAATAACTCTAATTTATGCAGTTTTCCTTGTTGCTGGGCCAGTGTAAATAAAGGATCAGGTGAAAACAGCGCGGAATTTTTTGGGCCTCTTGATAGGGCTTCGTGCCCATATATTTCACCATTGCTTAAATCGTAAATAGGCTGAAAGTAAGGCGTAATTAGCCCTTCTGTAATGATTTTTTCAAGCAAGGTGTTTTGATCTAGTGGGCTCATTTCATCTCAAATAACAGGGTTTGAATTAGAAGGATATCCCCAATTATCTTACGTCATATTTATGACACTTTCATGACTGTGGTAATGTTGAGTGACCATCATGAGGTTGAAGGGTGGAGCGGAGTACTATGAAAAGGGAAAGGGTGACCGGATCGATTTGTTATTCTTTTCTCTCGATCATCGGCAATAGGTAACGCTTTATGATTATGGCTAAGACGCTGGTTATTACAGTGATTGTGGTGACTTTAATGCACGACCGCTGGTCAAGTTGACAAAAAAAGCTTTCACATTAGCAGTGGCTTTTCTCATTACAGCAGCGCAGTAAATACGACGCATCTCGTACGCTTTTTCAAGGTAGTATTCAGTATCAAGGTTGCCAAATTCGTCGTATTTCATATCGTCTTTCATGGGGTTTTCCTCTTAGGGATTAAGTCGTTAAGAACATAACCCATATTAAGATTTGCTCCATGAATCAGCAAACGATCAATTTTCAGCTAATAGGTGATATAAATTCATCAAATCGACGGCTGGTCGCTCAGTGCTCGGAATTTTCCAGGAGGAAAGCCCGACAAACGCTTAAAAAAGCGTGAGAAATACCCTGGATCTTTAAAACCCAAGTCGTAGCTTATCTCTTCTACAGAACGCACTGTATAGATTAGACTGCGCTTTGCTTCTAGTAAGAGGCGATCATGAACGAGGTCTATCACGCTTTGATTAAAAGTCATTTTGCAGAGTCGGTTTAAACGGCTGGTGGATGTGCCCAAGGCATCAGCGTATTGATGACTGCTCCAATGATCGCGAAAGTGTTTTTCAATCAGCTCTTTGAGTTGCTGGGCATCACTTGATTCTGTCTTGTTAGTGTCTTTTATGGCGCCATTAGCATGCTGTCTGTGCAGCAGTAGTAAAATGGCTTTGATGAGATATTCGCTCATTAGGCCTCGCCCCTCACGAATAAACGTCGACTCACTTTCCAGTTGCTGGATAAGCGGCCAAAGCTCAGAAAACATATTGCGATGACCGTTAAAGTCGATATAACACGCTTGGCTTAGCAAGGGCTGGATGTATTTGGCGGCTTTTTCTTCATAAGCTCCTTCAAGCAAGGGTTCTGCAATGCTCAGCACTCGCCCATCTGTTTCAGGGGCGAAGCGAAAGCCATGCACGACTCCCGCTGGAACGATAATCGCCCAGGCTCCTTGTAGCTTATATTGTTGTTCGTCTAGCTGAACCTTGGCTTCTCCGGATTTTAAAATAAGAATTTGAAATAATTGTGCGTGTCGATGCGGGTTTATTTTCCAGCCAAGGTTGCCGCTGCGCGATTCTATGTCTTCGATATGAAAAAACTCTGGATCACTAATCCAACTGGATTCGCCATAAAGTCCAAAGTGCGGGATCTTAGGTGCTCGTGACATAATGAAACAGCCTCTTCTAAATAAAGCGCATATAGGATAAATAATTCGATATTTACCGACTTTTATAAGCCAAAAGTATCATAAAGTCATTTTTAATTATGATTCCAGTACTTTGTCTAAAGATCGTTTATGATCAAAAAGTACAATTTTTTGATCATAAATCACCTAACATCTAAGAGATTCATCTTCCATTATTGTCCTCACTCGATGAGGGCGATGCTTGTTAAGTTTATTGTGGCTTAAGTTCACTGTTCCCTCTTGTCGACAATAACAATAAATTGGAGAGAGTCATGAAAACACAAGTCGCGATTATTGGTGCGGGTCCATCTGGGCTTCTACTAGGGCAATTATTAGCAAAACAAGGTATTGAGAATATCATTATCGAGCGTGCCTCAGGCGAGTACATTTTAGGGCGAATTCGTGCTGGCGTACTTGAACAAGGTATGACGGATTTGTTGCGAGAGGCTGGTGTTGGTGAACGCATGGATCGAGAAGGTCAGATTCATACTGGTGTAGAGTTGGCATTCAATAATAAACGCGTGCAGATTGAGTTAGAAAAACTGACCGGCGGCAGTACCGTGATGGTGTATGGTCAAACTGAGGTGACGCGCGATTTGATGGATGCCCGCACACAGTCTGGTTTAACCACCTACTACGAGTCTAGCAATGTGGTGTTACACGATGTAAAAACCGATTCCCCATATGTCACCTTTGAGCAGAATGGTGAGCAGCATAGGCTCGACTGTGATTACATAGCGGGTTGTGATGGTTTCCATGGCGTCTCACGTCAAACCATTCCTGAGTCTTCTCGTAAAGAGTTTGAACGTGTTTACCCATTTGGTTGGTTAGGCGTACTTTCTGATACGCCTCCGGTTAATCATGAACTCATTTATTGCAAAACAGACCGTGGTTTTGCCATGACCAGCATGCGTTCGGCAACGCGTTCGCGTTATTACCTTCAAGTTCCTCTTACGGACAAAGTGGAAGATTGGAGTGATGAGGACTTTTGGGCAGAACTAAAGCGTCGTCTTCCCGATGACGTAGCGGCTAAATTAGTCACTGGCCCAAGTATTGAAAAAAGCATCGCGCCACTGCGCTCTTTTGTGTGTGAACCTATGCAATACGGCAACTTGTTTTTGGTGGGCGATGCCGCGCATATTGTGCCCCCCACTGGCGCGAAAGGGCTGAACCTAGCGGCCTCCGATGTGGCTACCTTATATAAAGTGATGACACGGGTTTACCAAGAAGGTGACAAGGACTGTATTTCTCAATACTCTGATATTTGTTTGCGTCGAGTATGGCACGGGGAGCGCTTTTCATGGTGGATGACCAGCATGATGCACGATTTTGGCACTGGCGATGTGCATGACACAGATGCCGCGACCTATGAGAAGTTTATGAGTTCGGAGCTTAACTTCTACACAGACACCGAAGCCGGCCGTCGTATTATTGCGATGCAGTACGTTGGTTTGCCTTATGAAGATCTGGCTTAAGCGATAAAGGCGGTTTTGTAGTAAAAAATAGCGGCACTGTAATATCTATTACTGCCGCTATTTTTTGTTTTAAAGGTGTTTTGTTTTAAAAGTGCTTACTTGGCTTGTTTATCCGCAACACTTTTTGTACTTCTTATTACTACCACACGGACATGGGTCGTTACGTTGTGGTGTTTTTTCAACAGTTTGAGGCACAGGTTTGTTAAGCGCTACGTCTAAAGACGTAATATCCTCAGGCATCTCACTGTCAATGCGAATCTCTGCAAATAAGCCGTTCGCCACTAATATGGCGTTTATTTCACGCTCACGCTCTACACTTTGCACTTGTAAAATCAGAGGATTTTCTTCACTGCCAGACTTTACTTTCGGCTTAGGCTGATAGTTGCCTAAGTTATGCTTACCCATGATATCGGGTCTACCACGATAAAAAAATTTTGACACTGGTGTTCCTAATGAGACGTAAAACCATTCACAGCGAGTGGCTCAAGGCAGCGCAGTCTAACAGAATTTAGCATGGTTAGCGCGTATCTTTAACACCGTAAAAAGAGGTTAATCTAAGCGAGTCAGCCAAGTAAACATGGCTTCAATGGCTTGGTTTGACCAGTTAGTTGTGGCTTGTTCTTGGGCGCTTGTCAGGCTGTTGGCAATGCCTCTGGCACTTACTGTCCAAGCGGCAAGGCGTGAACCTGTCGGGTCGATGAGCTCCAAGGTGCCATTTTCAAACACATAGAAACGTCCATTTTGTGTTTGCTGGCTCTGCTCTGTTCGGCTGTTAAGGGTGAACAGGGAGTCATTTTTTGGTGTTAAGCCGAATTGTGAGAGGGCGCTTGCCAGTGCATCGGCCTGCTTTGTTTTCGACGTATCGAATCCATAGTGGGTCAGTGCTTGGTTTAATCGCTGCTCTATTTCTCTGATATCGGCGTCTGCTCTGCCCGCCAAGGTCCGCTCAGTGGAATATAAATTAAGCTCTTCTTGATAGGTTTTGCGTTGTGCGAAATAGGGAATGAGCTGCATATAGTTTTGCCAGTCCTGCTCGGCTGGATGTTGCGTGGTGGCTGGGCTTAACAGAGCCGCCTGCTGGCGAATTTTTTCATCGGCTTCACCGATAGCAATACGCAGTTGAGCAACAATGCGACTGCGGTCAATGGATTGCAAGGCATACACATAATGTTTTCCGGCAAAGCGCTGCTCATTCAATGTATGCTCTAACTCAATAGAATCTGTGGTGACCTGAGTGTAGGCGGTTGCGATTTTTGATACTTGCTCCCCGCCTTGCCCTGATTTCACTTGTGTATTTTGTGTGTTGGTTTGACTCACTTGCGTGCGCAGTTGTTGTGCAATTTGAGCATTGCCATTTTGTTCAGCTTGAGTGAAGGCTAAAGCAATGTTTTCAATACGCGCAGCGCTGCCCACGCCATACAAATGGGTGTTGCTTTGTGGCGGCGACAACACCCAGTTTGGTAGCGTTTCCTCGCTTTGTGTTGATGCTGTCTTTAACGCTGAACAGCCTGTTAAGCTGAGCAAAAGACCGGCGAACACCATGCTGTTTAATGGGGAAGAAAGCGAGAAAAAATTCATGATTAGAAAAAGCCCTTGTCCGCGAGTTTTTTGATTTTCTTCTGGCCATTCCACACTTCGCGGTTGGTGGTCATATCAATCAATTTTAAATCGACTTGGTAAAAGCTCACCCGTTGATCGCCATTCGAATCCACAATCGAATTAATGGTACCAGACAGAGCAAAGCCAGCGCCTTGTTCTAAACCAAATTGTGCCACTGTATCTGGTGCGGCATTGAGTGCTTGTTCTTCGCGTTCGCTGCGAATGTCGTCACGTTCTGCTCCAGACACCACAAAATCTACTTTGCCAGCACGCAATAGGCTGCGTTTTATATCGTTTACAAAAGTGTCCACAGGAATGTGCTCTGACGTTCTGTTTCGAATAGTCTGCACTATCACGGTTGGGTTGCCTTTATTGCTGAAATTGTAATCACGGAACCAAGGAAAGGTCAGCATATCGCTCATCATCTCTTCCGCGACAAGACGGGAATCCGTGTCATTCCAACGGTCAGACAACATCACATCGTCATTAATGTCTAGGCGTTTAACGCTGCCAGAACACGCGGTCAATAACACAGCGATGGACAAAATAAATAAACTTTTCAGTGACCTAGCTACCCAGGCGGTGTGTTTTTGTGCGATCTGAGTGGTGTGCATAGCGTTTTCCTTGCAAGCGTTAATAGAGAGTGAATAAGTGTACCCCGTTTAGTCGGGATTGCGTAGATTCCACACTTTCATTTCGTTGGCTTTTAAATGAACTTCGCCAAGAGAAAAAGTATTTTGTTTAACTTTATAGGTTGGTGAATATTCCCCTGGCGCTACAGGCTGTCGTGCTAGGCGCACCTGAGCGGGCAGAGTAAGCCAGTTGCGGGTATCGGCAGCGGAAGACACAAAAATGGCCACTTGACCGATCAAATTCAACAACAGGCTGGCGCCCTCGTCCTGCACATTGGCGGCCACTTGATAAGCCAGCCAGCTGCGCAAAAGCTCCCTGACCAAACCTTCATAAATATCTCGTTGAGCCTGAGCTAACTGTTCTTGTAAAGCAATGTCTGCCAAAGAAGCCATGGTTAAAGCGGCAGACGATGGAAGAGAGGCGAGATGATCCGATTGTGTGCCGTTGACAGACAAGCTTGGCTGATACTTATCCAAGGTAAAGCCTTGATAGTAAGGTACCGTGATACGCAGCGTTTGCTCTGTTAATAATTGATCAAGGTTGATCGCGCTTAACTGCTGCCATGCCGGGCGACCAAGAATGACGCGTTTAGTAAAAATGCCCGAAAATGTTCCCCAAGCTCCACCTGCTTTGTAGTTAGCAATCAAGTTGAGTGGGTTGACGTCGGCGTATACCATGGTGAACCAACGGAAAGCGTCATTGTTTTCGAGATTCCCTCCACCATGTAAAGGTTCCAGTACCAGCGAATAGGCGCGGGGATCTGCGTACAGCAAGAGGGTCATTTCACTTTTGTCGGGAATGAAGCCTTGATGCTCTAAGACAATCAATTCCGCACTCTTGTACTGATATTGTTGCAAAGTCTGCTGCATGGCGGCAGACAGCTTAGTGTCAATCTGTTGTTGAATCTCGTCCTGACGAAAGCCGCTTTTTTCCATCATGCGAATGGTATCTAACCAAGCTCGTTCTGCACTGAGTTCAGGCAATTCGTATTGCTTAGCATACCCATCTTGATACAAGTTGGCGGCTTTTTGATAGCTGATGCGAGCGTCATCGTATTCGCCACTTATTTCATACTGTAGGCCTTCCATGTAACGTGCCCAAGCATCCTCTCGATAGAGGAATAAGTCTGTGTCGCGACCGCCAGTATAAAAGTTGCTCAGCCAACTTAATGCCTTCATGTAAAAAGCTTGGTTTTCTTTGGCATTGAGTTCTTGATAGCTTGGGGTCTGAGCTTGGATTTCGTTGAGTTTAATGGCGATGCGCCGGACCTCGACCAAGGCGGCGTCTTTGAGTTGTTGCTGATCCTGACTTTGAGCTTGTTCAGCAAGGGCAAGGTAATTCAGCGATTTAAGATAGCTGATGTAGACACGCTCCATACCGCTGCCACGATAGTTACCTTGTCTTGGGTTGGTTAACAACGCCCACGAGCGGTTGGAAAAGGCGTCTGGAAAAAAAGTATCACTTAATCTTTCGGCTTGTTCCAGCAAGGCATTACTGCGCTCAAAGTCGCCTTGATTTTGGGCAAGAGCGCCAATTTCCATGTAGTAGAGCAGCTTGTCTTGGGGGTTGTTTAGCGCGTCCTTCAGCTTTTCTTCAGCGGCTTGCCATTCACCCTGCTTCGCCAAGCTCAATCCTGCATTAATGTCTTGTTTGTATGTCGCGCAGCCAGATAAAAAAAACAGACTTAGCCAAAAAATGCCCCACTTCACATCACATTCCTTTTTCTAAAAATTGATTCACCACCAATAAGGCCAGTAACGCAAAGCAGCTGAAATACACAACAAGCCAACGAGCCTTTAAACAGTTTGGGCAAGGTTTTTTTTTCTTTTTCATCGCAGCGTCCATTGTTAAGGATAAGAAATGCCGTTTCCATTTTTTGCTGGGCTATTATGCAATAAAAAAGGAAGCCAGTGGCTTCCTTTTTAGTAAACAAATTGCCCATTGATCAATTTATATCGTATTAACGGGGTTTTAGCGATCACTCAGATTATTGTGTTGTCTCTGAGTTCGCTTGGTGCTTTTGCAAGCTCTCGATGTAAAGTGCATCGAAATTGATTGGCGCTAGCATGATCGCCGGGAAGCTGCCTTTTACAACAATCGCATCAATATTTTCACGGGCGTATGGGAATAAAGTCGCTGGGCAGAAAGCGCCTAGAGCATGATGCAACTGTTGCTCATCCAGTCCAGCAATCACGAACAAACCGCCTTGTTGAACTTGCACCAAGTAGCCTGTTTCACCGCTGTTTTTCACTGTCACTGTGATTTCTAATACCACTTCGTAAACACTTTCGCCTACTTGGCGGCTTTTTGTGTTCAGCTCTAAGCCCACTTCTGGTTTCCATTCTTCTTGGAAAATCATTGGCGAACGAGGGGATTCGAAAGAAATGTCTTTCAAGAACACGCGCTGCATTGAAAGCTGCGGTTTTTGTGCTTCTTGAGTTTGTGCTTCTGGTGTTGCAGCTGTATCGGACATTTTTGTTCCTTGTGGATGTTGTTTATTATAAAAAACGGTAAGTACACATAACGAATGCTCTGTCGTCACTTAAATAGGCCAATTGTTGATCCTATATAAGCGTTTACTGAGCAAGCAGGGTATCCAGTTTCTGTTCACGTTCTAGGGCATACAACTCATCGCAACCGCCGATATGCTGTTCACCGATCCAGATTTGTGGAACAGAAGTACGACCACATTTTTCCGTCATTTCTTGGCGTAGTTTACGCTCTGTATCGACGCATATTTCATTGAAGGCGACGTTTTTGGACGCTAACAATTGCTTTGCTCTGACACAAAACGGACAGTAATCGCTTGAGTAAATAGTGACAGTGGTCATGGTGTTGTCCCTTATTTTTTAACCAGTGGTAAGCTAGAAGATTGCCATTCTGCAATGCCACCTTGAAGTTTGTATATTTTGCTAAAACCGGCTTTCTTCAGGTCTTTTGCACTGGCACCCGATGTGATGCCTGATTTGCATACCACAATAATTGGGGCATCTTTGTGTTTCTCAAGACGGTTAAGATTGTCTTTCATCTTGGTAGCAGGGATGTTTAATGACCCTGTGATGTGCCCAGTGCCGAACTCTTTTTCAGGACGGATATCCACCACAACGGCGTTTTCGTTGTTCATTAAATTGGTGGCGGCTGAAGGAGTCAGTCCTTGAGCACCGCCTTTGCTTTCAACAAAAATCAATGTGGCAAGAATCGCTAAAAAGACAGCGACCATTTCCCAGTGGTTAATAGAAAATTCAATAAGTTGGTTCATCATAATAGTAAGGCCCATGTTTAAACTGCGAGCATTATACACGGCCAGCAGAATCGGTACATACTCTCATAAACCTTTGCATGACTTGTTACACCAGAGGGCTTGAAAGGTCTTTCGTTAAAAAAGGAAGACAGGATGAAAAGCAGATAGAAAAAAGAGACGTGTAAAAAAATAACGAGCCCTCTGAGCTCGTTATTTGCTTGTTGCGTAAGTGAATGATTACTTCGCGCTGGTGGAGTCAAAAATCTTGTCGGCATTGCCTTCAATAAAACTGTCGAACAGTTGACCATCTGGCATGACATGACGGCGAGCGAATTCATAAAAACAGCTTGGGATGGTCTTTTTCTTGCCATCGGCGAAGGTGTA
>CAZBUC010000053.1:10771-11358 GCA_964494965.1 uncultured Maribrevibacterium sp. | reverse complement strand
TATCTTAACACATAATAATGGTTAGCCTATCGCTGCGACGGGAATGTCATTCATTGTATGAAGAACAACGCTCATCACTGTCTCAGCGCAAAATACATATTCTGGCATCACGCGGTTAAGCGGACACTTTTCTCTGTAAGTACACGCCCGTTTCTACATGATGCGTGTATGGAAACTGATCAAACATCGCATATCGAACCACTTCGTGAGTACTCGATAACGCCTCTAGGTTCAACTTCAGCGTCTCTGGGTTGCAAGAAATATACAAAATAGCGTCTATCTTGCGAATTAACTCAACCGTCGCGTCATCTAAGCCAGCACGAGGAGGGTCAACCAGCACCACGGATGGAGAAAGTTCACTCACACCGGCCTGCACCAGCCCTTTTGGCAACTCCACATCGCCATTTAAAGCAGCAGACACATCTTCACTGGCCATTTTGACCACTTGGACATTGCTCATACCATTGATCGCAATATTCAGTTGCGCCGAATTGACCGACACCTTTGATATTTCCGTGGCGACGACACGGTCAAAGTGGCGGGCAAGAGGGATGGAAAAGTTGCCATTACCACAGTACATCTCTAGC
>CAZBUC010000053.1:0-10761 GCA_964494965.1 uncultured Maribrevibacterium sp. | reverse complement strand
CCGATGCCTCTTTTGTCACGTCCAACGCCCATTCAAGCATTTTTTCGTTGATGCCCGCATTCGGTTGCGTAAAACTGTTTTCCACCTGCTGATAATGAAATTTCTGTCCATTGACATTTAAGGTTTCCATAACAAAGTCACGGGTCAGAATGATTTTTTTCTTCCGGCTACGGCCAATAAAGTGGCACGCCGGAAAAGCCTTGTTGAGTTGTAAAGCGGCATCATGCCATACACTGTCAATGGGCTTGTGATAAAGCAGACTAATCAAAGCCTCGCCCGTCGTAGTCGTTAAAAAGTCCACTTGAAAAAGCTTATGGCGTAAGACCGGAATATCACGAACCGCATCAAGAAGTTTAGGCATCAACTCATTAATCAGGTTTGAGGCCGCCAAAAACTGATCGGTACGAATCGGCACTCTCGGATCTGCGGAGTCAAACATGGCATAGTACAAATCATCGCCTTCATGCCAAATGCGAAACTCAGCACGCATACGATAATGAGACGGCTGACTCGCAAACACTTCCATTTCAGGCAATGACAAAGACGCCATTAATTCGGCTAATGTAGCCTGCTTTTCTTGCAGTTGCGTTTCATACATTTCTGGTTGGATTTGATCCGGTCTCATGACATATTCTCTGTTGCGGCGATAGGAGGGATAAAGGATAATAGGCCAATATTATACGATTTTCAGACCCACAAATCTAATGGCCCACATCGATTCCAATAAAATCGTGTTCTTCGCGTTTTGCCTGTAACCGATTTATCAGTTTAGATAGTCAGGGCCAAGAAAAATAGCCAGCGCCAAGGTCAAAGAAAACTCACTGTCGTAATCGTTATCCGCCTCATGGGTAAATTGCGGTCGCACCTGCACAATCAGCCAATCACGATATACCTGACGTTCATATTGCACACTGTACAATACCGTTTCTGGCTCAAGATCGTGCTGGCCAGACTGCAGAAAGCTAAGCTGATAACTCAGACGGCTCTTTTCATCTAAACTATGCTGAATGGACACATTTTCTCGCGCATAAAAGCGGTTTTCTTTGTCTAGCCAAGTGATGCTGGCATCGACACCATAACGCAGTGTCGCACTTTGTCGATAGCCTAATCCTAGACCATAACTCGCCCCCACACCTTTGGAATAATACGCAAATGCCTCTTGCCTCTGCCACCATCCCCAAGTCTTGTCGCCCCCAGCTTGGTTAAAGCGAATACGTAAAAACGGATCCAGTGGGAAGTCTACGCGTATACCAGAATCCACTTCTAGGCCAATATCCTCCTTTAGGTATTGCACTGCAGCGGACACACTTGTCGCGAGCGCAGACGAAATAACGCTGCGGTCTTGTGAAGACTCTCCTTTCAAGCTTTCCGGCGCCAGAGAGTCTTTTTCGGACTCAATAACTAAACGCAGGCGATCTTGAGTGTTGGGCAATCTGAGACGGGTCTTAAAATCAAAAAAGCCTGAGCGTTGTTCTTCACCCAAGACGGAACCAAAGCGGATTTGCAGGTGACTCCCAGACTCATAACGACTTGGTGCACCAGATAAAAAAGTATCAATACTTGTCGACCATTCACCAATCGTTTCAGAGACCGTTTCGTGCGATGCGAGCCACCATGACTTTTGCTCCGGCTCACTGACAATGTGAGCCGATTCCGTTTCGTCAAGGCTTGCCTCCGCTGCCAACACAGGTAAGCACCCACCGAATAAAAAACACACTACGGCGATAGGGCCCTTACCACATAACATACGCTTACTGACCTTTAAGCATCTGTTGAATCATTAAGGAAGAGTTCTGCGCTGCGACCTTCAAGTATTCTTCAAAACTTTGTGGTGACTCCTTCCCTGCGATATCCGACAAAGAGCGGACAACCACAAAAGGGGTATTAAATTTAAAGCACACTTGGGCCACGGCCGCTGCTTCCATCTCTACCGCCACCAGAGTGGGAAAAAGCGCACGCACAGCATCAACTCGAACAGGATCGTTCATAAAACTGTCCCCTGTTCCTATCAAGCCTACTTTCGCTTGAACTTGAGTGACGGCCTGCAATGCTTTCTTTGCTTGATCTATCAAGCCAACATCGGCAGAGTAAGTTGCTGGCATGTTAGGCACCTGCCCCATCGCATAACCAAACGCCGTAACGTCCACGTCGTGATGCACAACTTGATCGGAAATAACGACATCACCCACTTCCAACTGGGCATCAAAGCCGCCTGCAGAGCCAATGTTGATCACAGACTCCGGCTGATATTGGGATAATAATAGCGTCGTCGAAACCGCCGCATTAACTTTACCTATGCCTGATTTCAACAATACAACGTCTTTGCCTTCAAACTGTCCGATGAAAAACTCGCAACCTGCCACGGTTTCTTCACGCACGGCCGTCATCCACGATTTGATCACGGCGACTTCTTCATCCATGGCTCCAATTAGTCCGATAACGCTCATTTATCACTCTCCATCTTTGTCGTTTGTTGCTGCGGTTTGTTGCATTACGTTTTGCGTAAATGCCTTAATTTGATCGCCTGAGTAAGGCCATGCCATTTCAAAAAACGTGACATTATCCGGCATTTCAGGCCACCTTTGTAGTGAAAAAAAGCGCACCTTTGGAAAAGCCAATTGAATGGTACGCAGCAGTTCAGCCGGTTGATGCTCTAACAACACTATGGTTGTCTGCGTCTGGTAAGACAAAGTCACATGATAATTAGAGAGGTCAGCCAGCCATTGCGTGGTCACATTCGACCGCTCCAACTCATTATACCAAACCGCTTTCGCTACTCGGCTGCCACCTATCATCAGCCAAAATTGCCCCTGAGTATTTAATTGTGATGTCAACATGCTACCTAACGCACAAGAGCGCTCTAGCACTTGGCACAAGCTATAATCAAACACACACCCTTGCAAAGCAAAAACACCTGGGTCTGTGTCGACCAACAACGCACTATTAAGCCACACTATTGGTAAATCCTCGCGATGGTATTTAAGCTTCAGCGCCCGAGTCATATCGGATTGCGCCTTAACGTCTTGATCACAACCAATAATCACGGTGTCAAACTGTGATATGGCACCAGACTGGGTGAAAAAACTATCGTTTGACGCGTACACTACTACCTGCACACCCAAACGAGTCAGCGACTCTGTCACCACGTCCGCTCGGTAATAGTCATTCACCAACCAAGCAACAACCTTATTGGCCAAAGACACCACCGGCATAGCGGCTTGCTCTTCTAAATGAAAATTGAGTTTTAGCGTATGATTTTGTAGCGTTTTAAGCTGACCATTCAGCGGCGCTATTAACATAGTAATGATCCAATGAAATAAGGGTCTTACCGCGCTATCGCTAATTGCCGTTAGCTCCCATTCTGAGCCGTCAAATGCGACCGTTAAACGACGCTCCGCCATATCGTTAGACATCACCGACATCAGCAGAATACGTATTAAATTTCTCGTATTCCGGTCAACCGCAACCACTTTAACGCTGGAATCGACAGTGCAATCCAGTAACGCTCGGCTCGATTCAATTCCCATTGCCGCCATCACACGTGTACTTTCTTGACGAATAACCTCCCCCATAGGCAGGTACGACACGTCATCGTCATCACGCCTTATGTCGTAAAGGACTTCCGTTAACAAAAGCAGCCAGCCCTGTAACGTGCTCGCATCAGTCACGCTGGGCAGCATAGAAAGATAACTAAGCTCACTTAAAAGCGCATCTGTATCCACTTTTTTCTCTATAGCGGACGATAATGGGGTCAGCTGAGCCAGCTGCCATGTCAAACTCGTTTCTCGCGTAATATTGCGCCCAACAAACAAGACACTTCGATAGCCACTCTCGTTTTCAAAAGGACAGGCTTTCCACTGATAAATCAAACCCAAACTGCTAATGGTTAAATCAAACGTAATACCCACTCCACCTCTCAAGGCCTCTTGGATCGATTGATGACAGAGAATGGGCATGAAATCAAACAGGGTTCTAGAGCGACTTGCTTCAGGAAAAAGCGCACTGGCCTCAGCATTGATCAGCTCAACCTCTGCAACCTCATTACAAAAAATCACTGCACACTCTATTGATTCTGTCAGTAACGAAAAACGGCGCTCTTTTGCTTCTATCGACGATCTATATTGGCGGCTTTGTCGTTGAATCGAGCTCAACTCACTAAAGGGTAATAATGCGTCACCACCGCCACCCATCATCTTCTCAATAGGCGCAAACACGGAGGCTTTAACAAGACGAGTCAATACAAGGTAACAGCCACTTAAAATAAAAAACACAACCGCCAACAAAGGCAAAGCATTCATCACGACCGCAGAAGTGAAGCCATGTTTCTGCATGATTTCCAACTGCAAGTCAGCATACACAGCCGACGTCAACGGTAAGCGGGAACGTAAAATAGAGACAGATAAATCCACACCGACGCGGCTTTCCTGTAAAAGAATATGGTTACTGTTGAGGTCAACAATTTGCACCGAGCTCAAGCTAGCGCTTTCAAGCAGCTCATTCGCGAGCGTTAAATTGTCATTGAGTGAGATAAAACCGTACAAAAAGCCGACTATTTCCCGCTCTGCCGAGATTAATGGCTGCTTACGCATCAACAAGGTCGCATCATCTTGAGTCAGCACGGGAACCCATCGATTGATGAGCCCCTTCTTCAATAGAAGGGGGAAATCCACCTTAGTGAATAATCGCGCTCTTGGATCCATTGACTGCTTTGCGTTCAACCAATCGATATAGAAAAAATCAAGACCGCCACGAAACAACACATCATGGTGACTAAATAGCATATCCAGCTCTCGATCAGGCTCATAGTCCGCATAAGACAAATTCTGACCAATAAAGCGCATTTCACCTTCAGCTCTCACAAGGTAGCTGCTAAGCGCTTGCTCAACCATGCGATGCTTTAACCCTAAACTTTTTTCCACCGACGATTGATTCAATACCTCCAATAAAAGCATTAAAGACAACCCAATAAGCAGAAATACCGACGCTAATATCAACAAAATGCGGCGTTTCAAAAGCCGATACAAACTCAACTCTACTTGCGCCATAATTCCACCGAATAATGATAGGCCTGCTGAATCATCAAGCGAACACTTTCTGCATCTAAACCTGCTGGCATTAAAACTGATCTCTCGGTGTACAACGAAGGCATAACCTTACCTTCAATATCCAGCTTAATGGCTTCTGCTACGGCAATCGAAAGATCATCTTTCATAAAAAGCACACTGGCTTTTATTCTTTTGTCCCCTAAATGGGTGATGCCGTCCGTTGGTAACCCCCAAGCATTGGTTTGTCCGAGCGGCTGACTATTATCGTCCTCTGACTGTTCTTGTAATGCCAAAAGTACCCCATCTGACATAGTTTGCGTGCAAGTAAAAATAAAATCACTGGGCGACTCTTCTAATAGTGTTTGCGCGGCCAAGAATGCTTGCTGCTTGTCATCGGGTACGACAAAAATACGGCGAATAGTACGATCAAACCTTGCCATTTCATTCAGAAAAACCTCACATCGAACGTGACTCAAATAACCAGAAGGCAGCACGAGTGCCGAAATACTCGCTCCTTCAGGTAACTGTCTATTCAGATAGCTTGCCAACATACTAGTGGCTTTTTGTTGATCAAAACCCACATACATCAAAGGAGAGTGATTCATCCACGACTTAAGAGGAGAGGCAAAATCATACAGAATGACCTTCGACCGTGCAGATCGTATAAAAGGCTCTAGGAAACGGCGCTGAACAAAACCCAGCCTAGTCATTACAATATAATCTGGCTGAGACTCCGCCACCTTATAATAGGCCGACAAATCTGCTTCGGATGAGGAATCAACTGCATAGACATCCAATCGATAGTCTATCCCTAGCTCTCGCATACGCTTACGAAATGTTAATAAGAGGGACTGATTATCGAGCGACTGAGCATCACCAAATAACATCAATGCAATCCGGACTGGGCGATTTTGGGTGGTGTTAATAGGATTCGGAAGAGAGCTTACCAATGCTGTGAACTGCTCTGACAAGGGACCTTGATTAGGAATTCGCTGAATGTACTCTCTATCGTCCATTAAATGCAAAGACACGCTTGATGCTGAAGCAAAACACATGGTGCACCCAAGCACTGTCCATATTATGAAGGTACGCAGTCTAAACATTGATGAATCCGATACATGATGTTGAGACTATTCTAACCAACTTAACGGACTATATGACATATAAAATCATCATGCATCGACACAGACACAAATTTTGGACAAAAAAAAAGCTGACATAAAGTCAGCTTTTTTTAAATTTGGTGCGGAAGGA
Source organism: uncultured Maribrevibacterium sp. (assembly GCA_964494965.1). Classification (GTDB taxonomy): domain Bacteria; phylum Pseudomonadota; class Gammaproteobacteria; order Pseudomonadales; family Marinomonadaceae; genus Marinomonas. The sequence continues at coordinate 4,462 of CAZBUC010000053.1, read as the reverse complement.
GAGACTCGAACTCTCACGCCGTGAAGCACTGGAACCTAAATCCAGCGTGTCTACCAATTCCACCACTCCCGCAAGGAATGGCGAGCATTATAGGTAATTGAATTCTCTGGTCAATAGCTTTTTAGCTTTTTTATCAAAAAAACTAAAAATATTTTCCTTACCTTAATCGCTCACCATAAACCACGCTGTTTAGAAAACACGACCGCCTGAATACGCACCGTGTTCGTAACGCACGGCCATCTCTTCCAGATCCATAGTGTGGATACGAGATGCCTGACCCGCTGAACCAAACGCTTCATAACGGTCAATACACACCGCTTTCATCGCCTTAATGCTTTCCGTTAAATATTTACGTGGATCAAAGTTACCCTTATGTTCCGCCAAGCTGCGACGAATCGCCCCCGTTGCTGCCAAACGCAAATCTGTGTCTATGTTGACCTTACGCACACCATAACGGATCGCTTTCACGATTTCGTCGATAGGCACACCGTAGGTTTCAGGAATATCACCGCCAAACTCATTGATAATAGACAGCCAATCTTGTGGCACAGACGACGACCCATGCAACACAATGTGAGTGTTTGGTAACAACTCAACAATTTTGGCAATACGTTCGATGTCCAGAATGTCACCGGTTGGTGGACGCGTAAACTTATAGGCACCGTGGCTAGTACCGATCGCCACAGCCAAGGCGTCGATGCCTGTCGCGTTAACAAAATCCACGGCTTCTTGAGGGTCTGTTAGCATCTGTGCATGAGATAAAATACCCTCAGCACCCACGCCATCTTCTTCGCCTGCTTGCCCAGTTTCTAGAGAGCCCAGTACGCCCAACTCACCTTCTACCGACACACCGCACGCATGAGCGAATTCTACCGTACGACGAGTGACATCCACATTGTATTCATAGCTTGCTGGTGTTTTGCCATCAGCCATCAAGGAGCCATCCATCATTACAGATGAAAAACCTAACTGAATAGAACGCTGGCAAATAGCCGGAGACGTACCATGATCCTGATGCATCACCACGGGGATATGCGGATAATCTTCAATCGCAGCCGCGATCAAATGACGCAGGAAGTGTGAACCCGCGTATTTACGCGCCCCCGCAGAAGCTTGCATAATAACAGGGGAATTCACTTCATTAGCGGCTTCCATAATGGCTTTGACTTGCTCCATGTTATTCACATTGAAGGCTGGCAAACCATAACTGTGTTCCGCGGCATGATCGAGCAGTTGACGCATACTAATTAACGGCATAAAAGATTTCCTCTGACAATTTGTCTTGTTTTATCACTGACCGAGTTATGGTGTTTAACTCACTGTTTTTTTAATCATGACACGGCTTATCACGAATCATGTGGCTTACGCCTTATCGTTATTGTCATACTCGACTGACACCGAGTAGGTTACTCTCTAGTTTTTGTTTTTTTCATCAACACCGTTTTCAGCACAACAGCGGTTCCACATCCAACGGTGTTAACAAAATAGGCTTTTTGCCTTTATTTTTTAAAAAGTGTGCTTAAAAAGTACACTTTAGAATGGTCTTTGCCATTCTTTAAGCTTGATTTTGCGCGCGAGACTCTAACATCGCAACCGCTGGCAGTACTTTTCCTTCCACAAACTCCAAAAACGCGCCACCACCGGTTGAAATATAAGAGACCTGATCAGCAATATCATACTTATCAACGGCCGCCAATGTATCGCCACCGCCCGCAATAGAAAACCCTTTGCTATTCGCAATAGCCATCGCCAAGGCCTTGGTACCACCACCAAACTGATCAAACTCGAACACACCAACAGGACCATTCCAAATAATGGTCTGGGATTCTTCAAGTAAGGCCGCAAAAGCCATCGCGGCTTTCGGTCCAATATCTAAAATCATGTCTTCAGGCCCAACGTCCGCCGCATTTTTCACCGTCGCAACGGCATCTGGCGCGAACGCAGTAGCGACAACAACGTCTTCAGGAAGCGGAATACTGGTTTTCGCCATCAAGGCTTTTGCCTGAGGGATCAAATCGGCTTCATACAAAGACTTACCCACCGGAAATCCTGCCGCCGCTAAGAAGGTATTGGCGATACCGCCACCCACAATTAACTGGTCAACTTTATCAGACAAAGATTCCAAGACAGTTAATTTAGTCGATACTTTTGAACCACCCACAATGGCCGCCATTGGACGAGCTGGCTTAGCTAATGCTATTTCTAATGCTTCAAGTTCTGCAGACAACAAGGGGCCCGCACAAGCGATAGGGGCAAACTTTGCTACACCGTGGGTAGACGCCTGAGCGCGATGCGCCGTGCCAAATGCATCCATAACGAAAACATCACACAGAGCCGCCATTTTTTTAGATAAGGCTTCATCGTCTTTTTTCTCGCCAAGGTTAAAACGTACGTTTTCAACCAACACAAGTTGACCTGACTCAACGTCCACGCCGTCTAACCAATCTTTCACTAGCGGCACGTCTTGCCCTAATAAACCAGAAAGATGCGTTGCTACCGGTTGAAGAGAGAATTCTTCTTCATATTGACCTTCTGTTGGACGGCCAAGATGAGACATCACCATGACTTTTGCGCCCGCCGCCAATGCCATCTGAATAGTTGGCAGTGCCGCACGAATACGTGCATCACTGGTCACTTTGCCATTCTTAACCGGTACGTTCAGGTCTTCACGAATTAACACACGCTTGTTCGCTAGATCCACGTCTTTCATCTTAATTACAGTCATGTACGATGTCCTCGTTGTTTAATTTGGTCGTTCAATCACACCAGCCCAATATTTAGCCACATCCAACATACGATTGGCATAGCCCCATTCATTATCAAACCAACACAGTAACTTCACCATTCGCTGATCAATCACTTGTGTTTGCGTGCTGTCAATAATTACCGAACGCGAGTCATGATTAAAATCCACTGAGGCGTGTGCTTCTTTCGTAAACCCCATCAAGCCGGCGTATTTTGAGCTGGCGGCTTGTTCTAACTGTGCGTTTATTTGCTCCGCACTGACGTCTTGCTCTGTGCGAAGTATTAAATCAATCACGGAAACATTCAAGGTGGGCACACGCACTGCATTGCAGCCCATTTTCCCTTCAAGTTCCGGCATCATGCGGGTGATGCCTTTCGCCAGCCCCGTATTTACAGGAATAATTGAACTCAGAGCCGCACGCGTCAAACGTAAGTCTTTCGTGTGATAGCCGTCAATCACCGGCTGATCATTCATAGCAGAATGAATCGTCTGGGTCATACCATGTACCACACCGGAAAATCGCTTAACCACATCCAGCACAGGAATCAAACAATTCGTCGTGCATGACGCGGCTGATACAATAGTGTGGCTGGCTTGGATATCCTGATGATTAAAACCATACACAATGGTGGCATCGACATCGGCTGCTGCTGGCTGAGAAAGTAACATTCTGGGAACGCCAGCATCAAGATACGCCTGAGCCCCTTCTCGACCAGAAAAACTGCCTGAACATTCCAGCACCATGTCCAGCTTCAAAGATGCCCAATCCAATTCATCTGGCGTCGCACAGGAAAAACATAAAATTGCATCGTCGCCAATAAGCAATGCATTGCCTTGGGTCGAAACAGGCTGAGGGAAGCGCCCATGAGTTGTGTCATAGCGCGTAAGGTAACTGATTGTCTCAATATCAGACAATTCGTTGATGGCAACCACTTGGATGTGGTCACGATAGCCGTTCTCATAGAGCGCTCGTAACACCGAGCGTCCAATACGACCATAACCATTGATAGCGACTCGCAACATAGTCCTACTTCATCGCAAAAGAAAAGAAAAAAGAGGCACACAAGCGCGCCTCTTTTCTAATATGACTGAGACTAAGCTGTTAAAATTCTCTCGGCCGTCGCAACCACATTGTCTACCGTAAAGCCGAAGTGCTTCAGCAAATCGCCACCAGGAGCAGACTCACCAAAGGTCGTCATACCCACCATAGCGCCTTCGAAACCAACGTACTTGTACCAGTAATCTTCATGGGCCGCTTCGATGGCCACACGTTTTGTCACATTACTTGGCAACACAGACGCTTTATAAGCCGCGTCTTGCGCCTCAAACACGTTCGTTGATGGCATAGAGACCACGCGTACTTTTTTACCTGTTGCTGTCAGCGCCTTCGCAGACTCAATGGCTAGGCTCACTTCAGAACCGGTTGCAATCAAAATCAGGTCTGGCGTACCAGCACAATCCTGTAACACATAACCGCCTTTCGCCACGTTCGCTAACTGCTCGGCATTACGCGCTTGTGCAGGCAATCCTTGACGAGAGAAAACCAAAGACGTTGGGCCATCGCGTCGCTCAATCGCGGCTTTCCAAGCCACCGCCGTTTCAGCCGCATCACAAGGACGCCATACCGACATGTTTGGTGTCATGCGCAGGTTAGCAAGCTGTTCTACTGGTTGGTGAGTCGGACCGTCTTCCCCTTGACCAATCGAATCATGGGTG
>CAZBUC010000052.1:0-11395 GCA_964494965.1 uncultured Maribrevibacterium sp. | reverse complement strand
CTAACGCATGAATTTGTATTGACCAATGCGCTAGCAAAAGTGATTATGACGATAGCCACCAACACAAGGTTCTATAAATACAATAAAAGAGGTGTGTAAATGAGTCGTTATGCATCGACTGAAAAAACTGCTTTGCAGCATAAACGTGCCCCAATGCAACTGGTTGAAAATCGCGTTTGCTTTGCCGGGCCGCATTCAGAATTGAGTATCTATGATACCTATGAAAAAGCACAAAAAGTCAGCTTAAAAGCCGACTCTCTTTTGTATTGCGGTATGGTGACAGGCGCAAAAGTCATGCACACCAAAGAACACACCAACATTCCTTTTCTACCTCACGAGTCCTTTATTTTAGCCCCAGAAGAAGAAGTGTTGATTGATTTCCCTGAGGCTCAGTTCGATAAACCCACTACCTGTCTGACGATTGCGATCTCTAAAGAAAGAGTCGCGCAAATCTGTGATCGCATGAACGACATCATGGCAAAGACCTTGCCTGGCAACATCATTATTGACCCAAACCAACATCTGCACACCATGCACACCCAAGCCACACAACAAGTACTCGACCGTTTGGCCAGTGATTTTGTTCAGAACGATCCCGATCGTGATTTACTGGTGGACTTTGGCGTCAGTGAATTGATCACTCGCATATTGCGGCATCATGGCAGAGATGCTCTGCTGCGTTTCACTCAAAGTATCCCTGATGCCAATGGCATCACCTGTGTGATGCATTGGATTGAACACAATTTAGCGCAACCCTTGGATATTAATTGTTTGGCAAAAATGGCTTGCATGAGCCGAAGCCGTTTTTATGAAGCGTTTAAGCGTGCCCTTGGCTGTACTCCGGTAGAATATCAACACCAAAGACGCATGAACCGTGCTTACCAGAGATTACAAGAGAATTGTTCCGTGACAGAAGTAAGTTATGAATTGGGATACGCCAGTTTGAGCCATTTCAGCCGTCGCTTTCATCAACATTTTGGCATTTCTCCACGTCAAGCCACTCAAGCCAAAATCAATTGAATGGCGGGATATACCACTAGAAATCGTATTTTGGTTTGCTGCGACAATAGACAAAAGCGCCCAAAACAAGCAGTAAACCCACCATTAAGGCAACAAAGGGCACCCACTGATCCAGCTGATACAGTGACGCCATAATCACAGGGCCCAGCGCCGCACCCAGCCCTTGCATCGCGGCATTGATACTTGCCACTCGACTTTGTAAATGGTCTTTTACTAACAAGGTTTGAGCGGTCACTATACCAGGGAATAAAAAACCAAAACCCGTTCCAAACAAAGCCATCGCCAAGAGTACACCAACAAAGTTATCCAAAAACACGAAGGCGAATTGAGATAGCAAACCGATAGCTACCCCATAATAAATCAGCGTGGCTACCCCTAACTGAAGCCTGGGAACCAAAATCATTTGAACCAAAATACTAAAACAAGACATGGTCATCATGGCAAAACCTAATTGCTGAGTCGTCTGGGCCACGTTCAGCTCAAAACGGTCTTGAATCAAGAAACTCATGATCTGCTGCACGCCAGTCATTGATAAAATAGAAAAAACCGACATCACTAAAAAAGGCAACACAGGTTGGACGAACCAGTTTACCGCAACAGGTTTTTCAAATTGCCTAACATGTTGAGCATCGGTCACAAAAAAACAGACGAGTATTGCCACACTGCCTGCCAAAAGACCAATAATATAAAATGGAGCGGTTAAACCCAAACCGCTAAGCAAAGAAGCAAATGCGGGCCCTAAAATCATATCTATGCTAAACGAAGCCCCAATTAGGGCAATCGTAGAACTTCGGTATTTGACATCGGTGTGCACGATTAAATAGGTTTGAATCGCAGGCAAAACGCCGGCGACACCTAAAGAAAAAATCACCCGCAAGATCAAGACACCGTAGTAAGTTTGCTCTGCGGTTAAATTTTCGGTTAGTGCTTCCTGTAACACCCAGCCTGTCAAGGCGATAGTAATTGCGTAACTGCTCATGCCAACGATCACTGACCGCACCCGACCGATGCGATTAATGATGCGCCCCCACAAAAAAGCCGCCACGACAAAGGTCGCAGCACCTGCCGTAATTAAAGTGCTGATACGCACGTCCGCCAAGCCAATTTCACGACCAATGGGCGGCAGTGACGTAAAAATAAACGACTGTCCAATACCTACTGCGATAAGGCAACTTAGGAGTAACCAACGAGGTAAGCGGCTATTTTTTGTCAAAATCTATCCTTTGTTTTTCGATCTATGCGCTCTCGGCGGCCTGACGAACAATCCATTGAAACAACCCAAATAAGACGATGGCGTACAAGACAAAGGTCAGACTCACAAAACCTAATCCTAGCCAATCGCCCAACACACCACTCAGAAAAGGCAAGGTCATTGCCCCTATAACCCCGGCGCTCATTTGAAAACCCACCGCATGAATCGCATAGTGTTTTCCAACTCGCTTAGCCGTTTGCGAAATCATACAAGGAAAGATGGGCGCTGCGCAAAAACCGATCAACACCAAACCTAAGTAACTCGTATAAGGCGTCGCGTTCGAGGTGAATAAGAGAGAGCCAAACACCATTCCTAACAGGCATAAGCGTAACAAGTGCTCAACAGAGAAGCGCTCCACTAGCACACCAAACACTATTCGGCCCAGCGCTAAAGATCCCCAATACATTGCGACCCAAATGCCGGCAGTGGCCACTGAAATCCCACGCAATTCTGTCATCACTGTAAAAGCCCATTGCCCGACGCCAATTTCAACGCCTGCATACACAAAAAAGAAGGCTATTTGGGTCAGAATAATCGGGTGTTTGAGCGCTTGTCGCTGAGTGACTCGCTCTGTAAGCGCCTTCGTCATATCCGATTGGTTGGTATCCGCGCTAATCGCCTTGTGTTGATCACTTTCCCACAAATGACGGCTAAAGAAGAAAACCAAAGAGACGAACAATAAAATTAGACCCAAGACGGCGTAACCCAAACGCCAGTTTTGTGAAAAGCTCACCAATACTGTGGTAATAATTACAGGACCCGCTGTGGCACCCACACCAAAGGCGGCATGCAACCAATTCATATGACGGGTCGAAAAATGCTCTGCTGCATAGGTGTTCAAGCCAGCATCAATAGCGCCAGAGCCCAAACCAATCAATACTGAGAAGAGCATAAAAATAAGAAAGGAGGCACTAAAATAGAACCCTAGTAAGCCGCAACTCACTATGGCACTACTGACCGCTAGCAGCTGCCCCACCCCCAATCGATTCATCCAATACCCGACCGAGAAGCTCGACATTAGATAACCCACACCACCAGCGGCAATAATCAATCCCAACCAACCGATTGGCACTGAAAAACTGGCTTTTACAAAGGGCCAGTTAACACCATGAGCAGCATCCGGCAAGCCAAGGCTAATAAAACCCAAGTAAGCAATAAAAAGCAATACAGCAGAAGTGCGCACAAACTTATCCTTATTCAAAATTTAGATAATTTGAACGCAACTTCATTATAAAAAACATCTTTAGATACGCTTAACCTAACTTAAATAGTTAACGCTTTCTTAACGCACATATCAGCTAGGTCCGTCATGAAAGCCGCTAAGTCTATCGCGCCAAAAACTCACCACGAGTTTTATCGCTACGTTTAAACAAGCCACCTAATGCCGTGGTTTGTGTCGATGAACTTGCATCCATGACACCACGTGATTTCACACAGTAATGCACAGCACTGATACTCACCGCCACATTGTCTGTTTCCAGCAAGGTTTGTAGCGTCAGTAATACTTGCTGAGTTAAGCGCTCTTGTACTTGAGGACGCTGGGCAAAGAATCTCACGATACGATTGATCTTTGATAAACCAATAATTTTGTCTTTTGGCAAATACGCCACCTTTGCCATACCATCAATAGTGACAAAGTGGTGCTCGCAGGTACTGGTAAAGCTGATGTCACTGACTTTAACCATTTCATCCACTTTCATTTTATTCTCAATCACACTTATCTTAGGAAACTGAGTGTAATCTAAGCCTGAGAAAATTTCTTTGACGTACATTTTAGCAATCCGATGGGGCGTCTCTGCCAAACTGTCATCGGTCAAATCAAGACCAAGCGTCGACACGACATCTTCGAAAGCACTCTTGATGCGCTGATACTTTTCTTCGCTTGTTAAACCGTTGTCTATCATGGGCGTCTCTAAACCGCTTTTAAGCAGAGCATCACGGACTTTCGAGGCTGTTTCAGACAACACGGGACGATTCAAACTGACATTTTCCGCTACATTACTTTTCATAGGTTTGTCCTATATTAATCAATCCTGTCATACGACATGGAGGCATAAAAAAAAGAAGTGACATTCGAGCGACAAATTTTAAAAAACTAGGCTAAATGTCGGCCTCCATCCAGTGACAGAGTTCGGCCTGTCATATACTGGCTACTAAGTATGTATTGAACGGCGAGCACCCCTTCTTGCTCGCCAGGTGATTTACGCAACAAGGATTTGCTTAGTGCTTTTTCACGATATTCTTCATCGTCATCATTGTTGAACATCAGCAACGAAGGCGCAATAGCATTCACTTTCACTTGTGGAGCAAAACGTTTTGAAAAAGAGTGGGTAAGATTGGCTAGGCCTGCTTTACTCGCCGCATAAGCAATATGCTTGTCACTGCCTTTTTCGGCCACATAATCTGTCATGTGAATAATGTCAGCACAACCGCTCGCTTCATACCCTGCTAATAATAAGGGTTCAAACGCCAGATTTAAACGATAGGGAGCAAATACATGCACTTGCCACATTTTTTCCATTAATGCGGCACTGTCTTCACTGTCTGCTTCGGACAGCCATTCAGAGGCATTGTGGATGATGCCACCTAACGCGGAATATTGACTTAGAATTGCGCTAGCAAAGCGTTCTACTCCTATTACTGAAGAAAAATCCGCTTGGATGCAATGGGCACCCAACGCTTTTAACTCGGCCACACCTTGGCGCTCAGTACGATAAGTAATGATCACTTCATTACCCTGTGCAATAAGCGCCTTAGCACAAGCAAGCCCAAGGCGTTGGCCTGCACCTGTAATGATAACTGGCTTTCTACTCGTCATTGACACACTTTCCTGTTGGATTACTTGTGTTTAATAAAAAAGCAAACTTTTCTATGTCATCTACACTATTTAATACATGGTTTTAAACAGAGTGTTTTCTCGTGTTCTGAGCATTGATACTTGTACGCAGGAGACGCAAAGAAAGATCAGCATTAATAATGCTGTGTACAAAAAAACATCGCTTTATCAATCCATTTACTTATTAACTACGTAGCTAACTAGGTTAAATTGAAAACGACTGTGTCTTATTAAACACCAAATACAACTAACGCTGTCAAATTTTTGAATAGGAAGCATCATGACTTTACCCACCAGCCACTCGTCGACTCACCATTCGCTCACTAAAAACGCTGATCAGACAACTGACTCCTCTGCCCTAGCCAACCCAATTCCTCAGCAGGCATTTGACTGGTACGATGAATACGCCCACGGTGATATTGATCGTAGGACCTTTTTATCCCGACTGGGAACACTGAGTATCGCAGGGTTAACCTTATCTGTAGTGGCTGGAGCTTTAACGCCCAATTATGCGTTAGCAGAGCAGGTGTCTTTTAATGACCCAGACATCGTCGCCAGCTATGTTGAGTTTGATACACCCCGTGGCCACGGGAAAGGTCGCGGTTACTTGGTTAGACCAAAAAATGTCGACATCAATAACAAAGCCCCTGCGGTGTTGGTTGCCCATGAAAATCGAGGTCTAAACCCCTATATTGAAGACGTTGCTCGTCGGTTAGCAAAAGCAGGATTTGTTGCCTTTGCCCCCGATGCTCTGTTTCCTCTGGGCGGCTATCCGGGCAATGACGATGAAGGTCGAGCGATGCAAAGAACCTTAGAAGGCAGTAAGATCGAAGGAGACTTCATGGACGCAGCTACCCTGCTCAAGAACCACGATTTTAGTACTGGAAAAGTAGGTATAGTTGGCTTCTGTTTTGGTGGCTATCTCGCCAACACCTTAGCCGCAGAAATGCCAGAAACGATTGCGGCCGCCGCGCCCTATTATGGCACACCGGCTAAATCCAACATTGATAAAATAACGGCGCCCCTGCAGCTGCACTTTGCTGAACTCGACCAGCGTGTCAATAACACTTGGCCAGAGTATGAAAAAGCGCTTAAAGCCAATCAGGTCAGCTACGAAGCCTTCGTATACCCGCAAACCAACCATGGCTTTCACAATGACTCCACCGCGCGTTATGATGAAAAAAATGCCGAACTGGCGTGGCAACGCACATTGCAATTCTTTAAAGAGACCTTAGGCGCTTAGAATTAAACTGCCGGCAACTTCTTCAAAGACGTCACACTACTAGACACACATCTAGCATTGGGACGAAACCCCTGATCTGTCAGATCGGGGGTTTGTTGCCACAAAGCATCACACAAACCTTCAACGCCCGTGCCATCATCCGTTTGTAGCCAGGCGACCACTGCACGGGCAACATTTGGGTAAGATACCTGCTTAACTTGACTGGTTTCTAGCCAATTACGGATGATCTCTGAATTCAGCTCATCCGTGGTTTCTGCCAGACCCAATAGTTCTAATGCAATCGCGTTTGAATGTTGCTCGATTTGTCCAGTTAACGGTTTCACCAAAATACGCCTACCAAGTTGCAAAGCTTCTGAATTCAGCTCAAATCCGGCGTTACAAAGCACGGACTCACATTGACTCAAATTTTCTTGAAACGAGGTCCGCGCAAAGGGAAATACCTCAACATGACCATAGATGCCGGGCTCAATGTCTTTGCAATGCAAACGGAACTGATAATCCGGTACGCCTTCCAACCAGTCCATGACCGCCTCACTGTTCTCAAAAGGTAAATACACCAATACCTGATTGGAATTGGCCATATTTACTGCGATTTGATTGTGGATCAACGGGGGTAGGATGGGGTAGCCAAAATGATGCCAATGAGCGCCTAGTGCCGTTGTCGCTGGGGCAAAATTTGCCATAATCCATTGGGCAAGCCAATTTTTCTTATAACGTGGAATATCATGGTGAAAAGCATACTGATGACCAAAACCTAGGCAAGGCGTGCCCTGACGCTTGGCCGCCCAAGCAACAATCGGCTCAAAGTCTGTCATAACCAGATCATAGCCTCTAGTGTCTAGCCTGCGAACATCACCCAAAAAAGTCAAAATCTTGGCATGTCGACATGTGGCCATTAAATCTAACGCGCCGTTACGCGCAACAAAGCTTAGCCCTTGATACGTTCGATAATCCCCAAACACTTCCATATCAAAGTAATCCGCCGCAGGCCGACCCGAAAAAACAAAATCCACTTGAATATCAGCCAAGGCCATTTCGGCAGCCATGGCTCGCGCACGAGTAATGTGACCATTGCCCGTTCCTTGCACACCATAGAGTATTTTCATAATACGACTCCTACAGCGAACACAGCGCAGGCAGTACCCAAGCATGCACCTATTAATGTATCAGTCGGAAAGTGTACCCCTAAAAATATACGTGATAAGCCCACACTGGCTGCCCAACAATACAGAATCGAGTTAACGCTGGGAAACCATTCACTCAAACAGTAAGCAACAAAAAATGCCGCTGAGGTATGACCAGAAGGAAAGGAAAATTGATCAGAAGGGACAACAAAAGGACGAAAGTTATCTAGGGCATCCGCGGGCCTATTGCGTTTAAAGCTGCGCTTTAAAGCAAAATACACGACTCGCTCGATAAGAAAGCCCAGCACCAACACACCGACAAGACTCTCATACCCGACCCACCAAAGTAAGCCCGCACCTAAAACATAAAGAGGACCATCCGCAGAAAAAGACACCATCCGACCCATGGTGGTTAATCTTGCGCGGTGCTTACGCGCCATACACCAGTAAAAAGTCTGTACATCAAATGCCTGTATGTTTTGTAGTATGTTCATCTTAATCACCTTATTGGAATCACTTACTCTCAACATAGAGGAGTAAAATGTCCGTTCTGTGGCATTAAAATGACAACTTGGTGATACTTGCCGATCCTTACTTAGGTTAAGGACGTTTGATAATAAGGATCAGCGCACGACTATGTCAGTGCATATTGGTGCGGCTTGTCTATAGCCAGTTTGTTAACATTACCCCAAAACCTAATGACTGAGTATGGTGATTGTAATCTAACAGGGATTGTCCATAGCCATTAAAATATTGAATATACCCGCGACTCTTCCCCCACAAAGGGAAATTAAAGCCAACTTGCAAAGCGCCTCGATTGTCTGATGATTTTAAATTGTTTCTTACCATCACATCGATACTGTAATCATCGATCACATGTATCAGCTTAAACTCACCATAACCATAGTAATTTTCAATATTAGGGTTATCGTCTAATTTGGACGCTTCAGGAATGCGGTACCAAGGTTTAATTGAGAAGGCGGTATTACCACTTTCAAACAAGAAGTCTACATAAACACGATTCCAAGAGCGTGACAGATCACCGGACTGACCGTTAGATTGATGGTTAAAGCCGTAAGAAACATAACTGGGTTTTATGCCTAAAAAACCCTGTTTCGGCTTCGTCACGATAAAGGCTTCGGGCTCATGATTAGTATCCCGAAACGGCGCAGAAATCTCACTGTTGTACGCTTGCCAATAGGCTTGCTGCGTATAAGCGAACCACAGGCTAGTATTTCTCCCTACTACGTCATAGACCACGGGAAACTTAACACTGAGCTGAAACTTGAACTCTACACTGTCTAACGTAGCGTCATCATCGTCATCTTGTAAAAAAGCCCTGCTGTTAGGGCTAGAGGTAAAGGCAATCGGTAAAAAGTAGTTAGGACGGTGCGGCGTTAACACAAAAGGATTACTGGCCGTTTGCGTTTCATTATTTTCTCTTTGTTGAAATAAACCATTCGCCTCTTGAGCTCGCTGTGAAATAGACATAGGCACAGCGGGTTCCTCAGGCGAATAGGCTTCTTCAAAGGAGTCGTCTTCTACCGAAAGTGTGTCCGAACTAGAGCGAGAAAGCGGCTCTGACCTAGCATCATCAGCTTGGTAAACAGGAAGCGTGTTGGCCCAACCAGAAAGCGACAACAATAACACAGGCAAAAAACCTAAAAACCGCGTAACCACTTGCATTATTTGTCTACCCTTAAACAATTGAAAATCATTCTTCTCTCTGGGACAGTACGACTTTTTTGGAATAGGTATCCCGCTCCATTTCACACACTTCAACCGATAAACTGACGTCTTTTAAAGCAAACTCCCCTAATGACGCCAATACCAATTCAGACAGCTGTTTTCTTTGCTCTAGTGTGCGACCTGACAGCAGTCTTAAAATCACATGAACAAAGGCATCTTCTTGGCCAGCCGTTAAAAAACTTTTATAGGGAACACTGCGCAACTTGATGTCTTCTAAAGTAAACAAGGTGGAGGCAATGCAGCCGGCTTTGACAGCCTCTAATAGCTCAAGGGGTGGTACTTCTTGCTCTAAGTTCTGGCTGTACTCAACAATACAATGTGGCATCTAGACTCCTGTTTGCATAAGGTAAACGGGGTATTAATAACCCCGTATCGGATCCACCGCTGACGGTATTTGATTGGTTATCCTAAAACGATCAATATTCGCCGCTACAATGCGACTGGCACTAACGGGGTGCGTTGGTGCAGAAATATGGGGCAGAACTGTCACGGACTTGTGTTGCCAAAAAGGGTGCTCTGTGCTCAATGGCTCGGCTCTAAACACATCCAACACAGCGTGCGACAAATGCCCATTATCCAGCAAGGTTAATAACGCATCATCGTCGATGATAGCGCCACGGGCAAAATTAATCACACTCGCGCCAGTTGGCAAACAAGACAATCGTGCTTGGTCTAGCAATGAATCCGTCTCTGCCGTTAAAGGCAAAAGGCAGACGAGTATATCACTTTGTGCCAATAAGGATAACAAGCCATCTTCACCATAAAAACAAGCAATCCCATCAAGCTGTTTCGGGCTCCGGCTCCAGCCTGCCACGGTAAAACCATTGTCTATTAAACGCTGTGCACTCACCCGTCCTAGCTCTCCTAATCAAAGCACACCAATACGGCGTTCATGAGCTTGCACCATGGGCAATGGCTGCCAAGATTGCTTAGCTTGCTGCTGAGCATAGTTAGGCATATCTCGATGCAAGAACAAGGTCCATGCCAACACGGCTTCTGACATGGTTCTAGATAAATTAGGATCAATTAAACGGACGATTGAAAAAGAAGGTGACGCAATTTCATTGACGATGCGCTCAACGCCCGCCCAAACACTGTGAACCCATTTTAACGCAGGCAGCGATAACAAATCTTCTGGGTCTGGATTGGCCACAATGGCGATGTCGCAGTCTTGTTTTTGCTGTGAGGTCAACGAGGAAAAAGGCAAAATGGTTTCATTGGGCAAAGCGTCTGACAAATGCTTCAGCCAGATCGCTTGCTCAGCTGCACTTGTTCGGCTCACAAATGGGATCATTTTTCGTACACCTGGGCCAAATCTTTAAAGCCTTTTAATTCGATAGCATTGCCGCTGGGGTCTTTAAAAAACATCGTCCATTGTTCACCAGGCAAGCCTTCGAAACGCACGCTGGGTTCAAGATCAAACATGACATTTGACTCGGTCAAACGCTTGGCCAGTTTCTGCCATTCATCAAGGGGTAAAATTAAACCAAAATGCGGCATAGGCACCAAATGATCGCCAACTCGACCACTATTAGTCGTTGGGCTCGGCTCTCCCAAATGCAATGATAATTGATGGCCATAAAAATCAAAGTCTACCCAAGTTTCTGTACTTCGCCCTTCTATACAGCCCAACACCTGGGTATAAAACATTCGTGTCTCGTCGAGATTGGTGACATGGTAAGCGTAATGAAATAATGCCATTGTACTGCTCCTTAAAAAGGGATAAGCCTGCTAAATAGAGGTATCAATCGACAAGGTTTAAGCAGGGCACACAGGATGATTGTCAACAAAAGCCGTAATAAACTCCGCTGGTGGTAATGGGTGCCCAAAATAATAACCCTGATAAAATACGCAATTAATTTCGCGTAACCTATCATGATGGGACCATGTTTCTACCCCCTCTGCAATCACACTTATGTCTAACGCTTTGGCCATCGCAATCACAGCTAACACAATGGCCTCGTCACTCTTATCCACCAATAAGTCCCTGACAAAAGATTGGTCTATCTTCAATCGGTCAATGGGGAGTAACTTAAGATATTTAAGTGATGAGTAACCCGTACCAAAATCATCAATGGACAAATGCACGCCAAGGGCTTTGATTTCATGCATTTTCTTAAGACTGGCAGCAAGATCATTGAGCAACATGTTTTCGGTAATTTCAAGATCAA
>CAZBUC010000051.1:0-11397 GCA_964494965.1 uncultured Maribrevibacterium sp. | reverse complement strand
TGGACTCAACAAAGCCAGCCAACTCAATTTAGATATTACCGACTGGGTAAAATGGTTCGTTGACTCGGTTCTGTTGGCACAAAAAGAAGCCGCTCAGAAAGTCGACTTTGTATTAAAAAAAGCCAAATTTTGGCAAAAACATCGGCACACCGAACTGAACGAACGCCAAAAGAAAGTGCTCAACAAACTTTTTACTGCAGGATCCGACGGCTTCGAAGGCGGACTCAGTGCCAAAAAATACATCAGCATCACCAGCAGCTCCAAAGCCACCGCCACCCGAGACCTCGGTGACTTAGTTGAAAAAGGCTGTTTGTACCGCCTAGAAGGCGGCGGCAGGAACGCGAGGTATGGGGTAGCGATTTGATTGAATCAGTAAATTGAGTAAAGGAGTCTAGCCTTTTAAGCTTCAAGTCATTGCGAAATTGACTTCATGGACATTGGCTAAATTTAGGTGCTGCTTTGCATGCCAAAGATCATAATTGTCTTGCATAGCTAACCAGCTTTCGGGTGTTCTGCCTAATGCTTTTGATAAACGCAGAGCCATTTCTGGTGATACAGCACTTTGACCTTTTAAAACTCGATTTAACGTCGAAGAAGCCACATCCAGTTGTATGGCTAAATACCGACAACTCAAGCCTGCAGGTTCAAGATAGACGTTATATATGATTTCACCTGGGTGCGGAGGGTTATGCATACTCATTAGTGGTAGTCCTCATAGTTGAGAATGTGTCTCAAAGTGCTTTTTAAGGTCTTTGTGTTTAAATTATTTAATCGTATGTAAAATGTAGCGTGATGCGCGTCACTACTCAATGAAAAATGGCGGTGGACTAAGAGCCAAATAGTCATGAGTATTCGTATGCCAAGACCACAGCAACCCGAGACCTTGGTGACATGTACAAAAGTCTGTGTCGGGTTGAAGCCGCGACTTACAGAAAGCTTCGCTTTCAATGGCACATTACGCTGTCGCTTATGCCCTACGATTTGTTCTGTTTCTAAGGTAAATAAAAACACCAGCCTCGGCTGGTGTTTTTAGTAGCGCTGTATAAAAAGCTAAACGGTTAAGATTGAGCTTTTTTGAATGCGTTGATCAGTGCTTGGGTGGAGGCATCTAGTGCGCTGTTGTCGCTGTCGCTAACTAGGCGGTTGTAGATATCGGTTCCCAGTACTTTGCCCAGTTCTACGCCCCATTGGTCGAATGAGTTGATGCCCCAAATCGTGCCTTGTACAAAAGTACGGTGCTCGTAGAGTGCGATCAATGCACCCACGGCGGCGGGTGTCATTTTATCGGTCAGTAAGGTGTTGCTTGGGCGGTTGCCTTTGATCACTTTGTGCGGTGCAATCTTGGCGATTTGTTCGTCTGTTGCGCCGGCATCACGAAGTTCTTGTTGTGCTTGCTCAAGAGTCTTGCCCACCATCAAGGCTTGCGACTGGCTTAGGCAGTTAGCAAACAATTGTGTGTGGTGTTCGCCAATGGGGTTGTGAGACGCCAATGGGGCGATAAAGTCCACAGGCACAAGGCGAGTACCTTGGTGCAATAACTGGTGGTAAGCATGTTGGCCGTTGGTGCCAGCGCCACCCCAGATGATTGGGCCTGTGTCGGTTGTTACGCCATCGCCGTTTAGTAGATTTGCTTTGCCGTTACTTTCCATGTCGAGCTGTTGGATATGAGCTGGCATGGCACGTAGGTAATGGTCGTAAGGAATCAAGGCGTGAGTTTGTGCGTTGTGGAAGTTGATGTACCACACGCCTAATGTACCCATGATAACGGGTAGGTTTTCTTCAAATGGCGCGGTGCGGAAGTGCTCGTCCATTTGGTGAGCACCGTCTAGCAAGGCGTAGAAGTTGTCCATGCCCACGGCAATGGCAACAGGTAAGCCAATGGCCGACCAAAGAGAGTAACGTCCGCCCACCCAATCCCACATGGGGAAGATGTTTTCTTTTGCCATGCCGAAGTCGACGGCTTTTTTCACGTTGGAGCTGACTGCTGCAAAGTGTTTGCTGACGTTATCTTGTGAGCCGCCATTGCTTAGGAACCAGTCGCGCGCTGCGTTAGCGTTAGACAAGGTTTCTAAAGTGCCGAAGGTTTTAGATGAGATCACAAAAACCGTGGTTTCAGGGTTCACTTGCTTGAGTTTGCCTGTGATGTCTGAACCATCAATATTGGCAACAAAGTGAACCTTGATGTCGTCTTTTTTGTAGGGTGTTAGGGCTTCGGCAACGACTTTTGGGCCAAGGTAAGAGCCGCCGATACCGATAGAGATGACGTCGGTAATGGGTTTGCCTGTGTAGCCTTTCCATTCGCCGCTGTGTAATTGTGCGACAAAGGCTTCCATTTGTTTCAGTGTCGCGCGGACTTCGGCGAGGACGTTGACGCCATCGACCATAAGTGTTTCTTGCGCTTGGCTAGCGCGCAGGGCAATGTGCAGCACAGAACGGTCTTCGGTGTTGTTAATATGCGCGCCGCTAAACATGCCTTTAATAGCGCTTTCTAACCCTGCTTCTTTTGCTAGATCCGTCAGTAGCGTTAGGGTCTTTTCATTGGCGCGGTTTTTTGCGTAATCCAATGTCCAGCCTGCCGCTTGCGCAGTGTATTTTTCCGCGCGTTGTGGGTCTGCTGCGAACAAGGATTTCATTTCGACAGACGCCATTTCTTGTTGGTGTGCTGTTAATGCCTTCCAAGCAGTCAATTCTGTGGGTGAGCCCATTACAATCTCCCTAGTGTGTTGAAAGTGAATCTAGTTCTACGCGCAAGTTATCGATTAAGCGTGCGCTGCCTAGGTGTGCCGCAGCCAAAATGACTAGGCTTTTCTCTTCCTCTGACGGTGTTTGTAAATTGTCTTGTGCGCGAATTTCAAAATAATCACGACGGAAACCAGCCGCTTCAAGCTTCTGCTGAGCTTGTTCGCGAATGTCCTCGTGACTCGCACGGTTTGCTATAAGCGCCTCTTTCGCCCATAGCAGGGTTTGATACATCGTCGGTGCGATGCGTCTTTCTTCTTCTGTTAGGTAGCCGTTGCGCGAACTCATGGCAAGGCCGTCTTCGTTGCGCGCTGTATCTATGCCAATGATACGTATATTAGAGCTTAGGTCGCGAACCATGTCTTCAATGACTTTTAATTGCTGAAAGTCTTTGTTGCCGAATATGGCACAGTCTGGCTGAACAATGTTAAACAATTTTGTCACCACGGTGGCAACACCCACAAAATGACCTGGACGTGATGCGCCACATAGAATGTCAGATAAGCCCATGACCTCAATTTGTGTTTGGCTGCGTTTTCCATCTGGGTACATTTCTAGGGCATCTGGCGCGAATAGAAAGTGACAACCATTGGCTTCAAGGACTCTTTTGTCTTCTTCTAGTGTTTTTGGGTAGCGCTCTAAATCTTCGTTGGCCGAGAATTGCATTGGGTTAACGAAGATGGAAGAGACGACCACATCCCCTTCTTCGGCGGCGCGTCGGATCAATGACATATGACCGTCATGCAAGTTACCCATGGTAGGTACAAAGGCAATGCTTTTGTCTTGTAGACGTTCTATTTTTAATGCCGTACGAAGCTCAGCAACGGTGTGGAATGTTTTCATGATTTGAATCCGTGCTCAGGTCCTGGGAAAGTTTGGTCTTTGACGTCTTTGACATACGCAGCAAAGGCTTCGGTCACATTGCGACCATCGGTTAAGAAATTTTTCACAAATTTTGGCGTATGGCCTAGATTAATGCCAAGCATATCGTGCATTACTAAGACTTGGCCATCAGTATGATGACCGGCACCAATGCCAATCGTAGGTACGGGAACTGCTTCGGTGAGCGTTTTACCAAGTTCGGTTGGAATGCACTCATACAGTAAAATGTCAGCGCCTGCAGCCACCAAATCTAAAGACTCTTGCAAAAGCAAGTCGGCGGCGTCTTGGCTTTTGCCTTGTACTTTGTAACCGCCAAATTTATGTACGGACTGGGGGGTTAGGCCTAAATGCGCGCAAACGGGAATGCCTCGTTGGCTAAGCAGTTTTACCGTATCGGCTAGCCAGCTGCCACCTTCTAATTTGACCATGTTAGCACCCGCTTGCATCAGTTTTGCGGCGTTATCGAGCGCTTGTTCCGGTTTGCTGTAACTCATGAATGACATGTCTGAGAGAATAAACGCATTGGTGTTGCCGCGTTTAACTGCAGCAGTGTGATAGCACATGTCCTCAATGGTCACGGGAAGTGTGCTGTCTTGGCCTTGTATGACCATACCCAAAGAGTCACCCACCAAAATAGTTTCCACACCGGCCACGTTCATGACATTGGTAAAGGATGCGTCATAGCTGGTTAGGCAGGTAATTTTCTCTTTATCGGCTTTCATTTTTTTGAGTGTGGATAAAGTAACTGGTTTGGTAAGTGTTCGTTGAGAGTTATCTGAATACATAATTTATTCTTCTTTGATAATGACCAGATCGCTGGTATCAAGTTGCTGTAATTGCTCAATCACTGTGTTGCCATTGCTCAAAAGGGTGTCTGGCGCTAGGTCGCTCAGCGGTTTGATGACAAACCCTCTTTCAAGCATATAAGGATGTGGCACGGTTAACCGAGGAAGTTGAATCGTTTCTTGACCGTACAATAGCAGATCTAAATCCAAGGTGCGCGGCCCCCAATGACGTTCTCTAACACGACGTTGTGCCTGTTCAATGCTTTGTAGCAGGTCGAGCAGTGCAAGGGGGGAGAGATCAGTATGGAATGAAGCGACGGCGTTGACATAATCTGGTTGATCTTGAGGACCAACGGGCTTGCTGCCGTAAATAGAAGAAACACGAAGATTTTTTACATCGTCGTGTTTCTTTAAGGTGTCAATGGCGCTATCTAGTTGCGCCATTGGGTTGTCAAGATTACTGCCGAGGCCGATATAAGCGTGTTTCAAGAGGCATCCTCTTATTCGTCAAAGTTTTCTCGTGTTTTGCCAGCGTTGTCGTTGGTGTCTCTGTTATGGCTGTTGCTCTTTTTACGACGGCGTGGGCGACGTTTTTTGGGGCCTTCTTTATCGCTAGCGCGAGCGTCTATGCTTTTAATCAACTCACGTTGCTGGCTTTCTGTGGCATGCTGGAACTCTTCCCACCATGCTCCCAGTCCGTCTAGCTCGGTACCGCTGAGTTCGCGGATCAACAAGAAATCAAATCCTGCTCGAAAACGTGGATGCTCCAACAGTAAAAAGGCACGTTTGCCATAGCGTTTTGGCAAACGATACTGCATGTCCCAGATTTCGCGCATCGGAGTTGAGAAGCGACGCGGAATGGCGGTCGAGGCGACTTGATTGTCTAACACCATATTGGCCGCTTGATGCAATGCCGGTGTGGCTGGCATGCCTTGCGCTTGGAATTCTTCATGGCGTAATGCCACACTAGGCCATAAAAGAACCGCATACAAAAAATAGGGCGCGGTGGTTTTGCCGCTTTGAATGCGATCGTCGGTATTTCTCAAGCCCTGTAAAATAAAAGCTTCTGGATCAATGTCGTCTCTTTTCCAACCGCTTTGTAACAGGGCGTCAGTATCGGGAAATAAGTAACGAAATAAGCCGTATTGTCGTAGTAGCTCGAAGGTTTTAATGCCATTACCGCTGCCCAGTAACTTGAGTACTTCCTCAAAAAGGCGTGCGGGTGGTATGTGATCCAGCAAGTGTGCCATCTCTTTTATAGGAGCGGCGGTTGCCGCTTCTATTTCGAAGCCGAGTTTTCCTGCAAAACGAATCGCACGCAACATGCGTACAGGATCTTCCTGGTAGCGCTGACGGGCATCGCCAATAATGCGGATTTGTTTTTTCTCTATGTCTTTTAAACCACCACAATAGTCATGGATACTGAAATCTTTGACATTGTAGTAAAGGGCATTAAACGTGAAGTCGCGTCGTTCCGCGTCTTCTTCAATGTTGCCGTAGACGTTATCGCGCAAAACAATGCCATGGGTGGAACGAGCAGAGTCTTTGCCTTTTAATGAGGAGTTCGGTGTTTCGTCATCATCTTCGCTCTGGGCGGAGCCAGCTCTAAACGTCGACACCTCAATCATTTCACGGCCAAATGTCACGTGAACCAACTTAAAACGTCGTCCAATCAGACGCGAGTTAGAAAAAATACTGTGGACTTCTTCTGGTGTGGCATTGGTAACCACATCAAAGTCTTTGGGTTCGATGCCGATCAAATGGTCTCGAACACACCCACCCACTAAAAAAGCGTCATAGCCTGCTTTGTTCAGGCGATACAGCACTTTCACGGCGTTGGCGCTTAAATTGGTTCGAGATAAGCTGTGATCGCTGCGAGGGATGATAATAGGGTAAGTCTGTACCTTCGGAGAGGCAAGCAGAGAGGTAGCTTTACGTACCAGAGATTTTAATCCTGTAAGCATTAGACAACAAATTTTAAAGTTAACGAAAAGGACATTCTACACGTGATGGATTTAAAGTTACACGAATTATAGTCAGTTTTGAGAATTTGGTAAGTTAGAGCAGGGTAGGTGAAAGCGATTGCGGATTTACTGTAGAGTAAATAAAATAATCGCTTTGGATACATGAAGATACTAGTCCCGAAAACAAAGTGGGTGCCGCTTTTGCGGTTCTACTCAGGTTTTATTTTTATTGTTGCATTGTTTTCATCGCCCGAAGGCTTACATATCTAAAAAAATCAATTATCCAAAGCGATTTTCCATCCATGACCTCATGTTTTTATTTTTATATTTTGAGGTCACGGTGTTCTTGTTTGTTATTTTTATTTTTAAGAACCTATCATACGACGATTAACTTATTTTTATTCTTGGTCAATCTATTATTATCGTTGTGACCCATATAAGGCATTTGTTGTGCCAAAGTTAATAAAGTGCTGATTTTGTTAAGTTTTCATTATCTTTTGTACACTTTTTTTACAATATTGTAATAAATTTATGGGTTAAAAAGTAACAAGTGTTACTTTTTGTTTGTTACTTTTTTGCTATTCCTAGCTTCTGTCGCCTTTCCCATAAGCTTTTTCTTGATATGCCCAAACAATGTGCAAGTTCTGTTTCTGTCTTTGTGTGTTGGTGCGTCAATACAAAATGCTTCAAATAATCGTCAAGGGTTGTGCCTGTCGGTGGCGTTGAAAAGGGGGGCTGGGTGTTGTCGCTGTGGTTACTTCTGTTGGTGGCGCCTTGCTGATTAGCCAATTTCAAATTAGCGGCTTCAATTCGTTCGGCTGGGCTTAGAATAACCGCTCTTTCGATGGCGTTTTCCAGCTCTCTTACGTTCCCTGGCCAATGGTGGCCACGGATTGCCTTATCAAAGGCTTTGGAATAATGGTAGGGCGCTTTGTGATGCTTTTGACAGGCTTTTTTGAGTAGAACCTCAGCCAATACAGACAAGTCCTCACCTCTGTCCCTGAGAGGGGGCAGGAGCAGTTCCATCACATAAAGGCGATAATAGAGATCTTCTCGGAATAATCCCTTTCTAATCATGTCGACAAGATCTCTGTGCGTGGCGGTAATTAAGCGGATATTGACCTTGGTTGACTGAGTTGCCCCCACCTTACGGATTTCGCCTTCTTGAAGCACCCGCAGCAGCCTAGCTTGTGCTTCAAGCGGTAGCTCGCCTATCTCATCTAGAAACAAGGTGCCTTTGTCTGCAGCGTAAATTAAGCCGTCGTGTGACGTGTTGGCACCGGTAAAGGCACCTTTTTCATGACCGAATAGTTCCGATTCGATGAGGTTTTCTGGGATAGCGGCACAGTTAACGCTTACTATCGGATGGGCGTGTCGCTGGCTGAGGTTGTGTAATGCTTTGGCGACCAGTTCTTTACCTGTACCGGATTCGCCGCGAATCAGTACGGTCACATCGGTGCCAGCAATTTTTCTCATGTCGCTAAACAAGTCTTGCATTAGTGGTGATTGGCCAATAATGCCACTGCCGGGGGTGCCAAGTTCTACAGTGCCTTCTTGAGTGGGCGGTGTTAGCGTAGTGTCTGCGAGGCTACTGTTTGTTTGATCGCCCTGGTCTATGGCGTTGACGACGTGTTTTAGCAGTGTTTCAGAATCCGTGGGCAAAGGAAGGTAGTAAATAGCGCCCTGTGCCATGGCGTTAACGCCTGTGGTTAAGCTGGGTCTGGCATCCAGAATAATGTGTTTGGGGCTTTCTGGAAGCTGTGATTGGCTGTTTTCTTGTTGCGATAAGCTTGCCTGATCAACGAGCAGTAAATGAAATTCGCTTAATTCATAGTAGTGGTTGGCTTGCTCTAAGGTGTGGCTAATGTTGACTTGGAAACCGTACCGAGAAAGCCATTTTTCAGCGGCTTTAAGCAAAGAATGGTCTGGACAAATGATCATAATGCTGTGCATGAAGTGTCACCCCTTGTAACGTATGTAACGATTATACACACAGGAGCCTGTTGGTCGAGGCGGTTGGGATGCGATGGATGAAATAGTGTGGCGTTAAATGAAGTGTTGGTCGGCTGCTTCGAGGGGAAGGTGTTTGATATGTTTGAGTTTGTCCGGATGCCATGCGTCGATGGCCAACGCTAGGGCTTCTGAAATGCTTGTTGGTGATGTTAGATCAATTGTTAAATAGTGAAGAGCACGTAACAGTGTCGGAAGATGACCGTTCAAAATGGGCTTGGCGTGATTTTGTTTGCTGATTTTATCCCCTACATGATTGGTGATAAGAGGGATGTGACAAACACTAGGCGGTGTCCATGAAAACAAGTCATAGAGATACAATTGCTGAGCTGTGGTTTCAATTAAGTCAGCGCCTCTCACAAGATGAGTGATGTTTTGTAGGTGATCATCAATAACAACGGCCAGTTGGTAAGAGAAAAAACCGTCTTTTCTTTTTAGTACTGGGCTGTTTATCAGATCGTCAGTAAAAACCAATCTATCTTGAATGCGATCTTGGCATTGGTAGAGGGTTGAGCTGGGTTTTAAGCGCCATGAATGCGGCTGTGTTGTCGTGCTTTCACATACGTGTGGGTGAACGCCGTCGTATTGGGCGAGAGACTGTCGTGTGCAGTTGCATGGGAAAACCATTTGCTGCCCTTTGAGCTGAGTTAGATAGTGTTCGTAAGTATCACTGCGCTGGCTTTGAATGAGTATCTCTTCGTCGGAAAAGAGTTGGTAGCTGTTAAGCGTGCTAAGGATTTGTTCTGTAAACGCGGGTTGACAGCGACTGCCATCCACATCTTCGATGCGAACAATCCAGGTGCCATGGTGCTTTCGAGCATCCAAATAGCTCGCTAATGCGCTGACTAGCGAGCCAAAATGGAGTGGGCCTGTGGGAGACGGTGCAAAACGTCCTCGATAGGCGTGAGACACAATTAACCGCCTACTTGCCTACTTGTTTCTCTTTGATTTCAGCCAATGTTTTGCAATCAATGCACATGGTTGCGGTCGGACGTGCTTCCAATCGACGAATGCCGATTTCAATGCCACATTCTTCGCAATAACCGTAGTCGTCATTGTCGATGAGTTCGATGGTTTGAGAGATTTTCTTAACCAGTTTACGTTCACGATCTCGTGCACGAAGCTCTAGGCTAAACTCTTCTTCTTGGCTAGCGCGATCATTAGGATCCGCATAGTTAACCGCCTCTTCTTTAAGATGATGCACCGTACGGTCAACTTCTTCCATGAGGTTTTGTTTCCAGTTGAGTAGGATGCTCTTAAAGTGCGCCAACTGCTTCTCGTTCATGTATTCCTCGCCATCCTTAGCAATGTAAGGAGTGAAGTCTTTCATTAATGACTCAGGGTTCATTTTTGGCATACGCATTGCCTCACTTCGCAGGTTTCCATTATGGTAGCCTGTAACCGATAAAATTAGGGGTGTATTTTCGGGCGGAAACTTACCAGATAATCACCTCTTAAACCACATTTTTTGCGCAAAATGTCGCGATATTTTTGAAACAGGCTGAGAAAAGGCAGAGAGAGCGGGATGAAAAAACACAAGTTGGCAGCAAGAGTGGAGCAGATTGCGCCGTTTCAAGTGATGGCGATTTTAGCGAGGGCCAAAGCTTTGGCATTGCAAGGAGAGGATGTGATTCACCTTGAAATTGGCGAGCCGGATTTTGTCGCTGTAGAAGACGTAGCCAATGCGGGTGTGTTGGCTATTCAGCAGGGTAAAACGGGCTACACGTCTGCCACTGGGCTGCCAGAGCTAAAAAGTGCCATTAGTGGCTATTACCAGTCTCGTTACCAAGTCAGCGTGTCGCCAGAGCGTATCATTGTCACCCCGGGGGCGTCTGGAGCCTTGTTACTAATGGCATCGCTGATGGTGAATCCGGGTGAAGAGGTGATGATGCCAGACCCTTGTTATCCCTGTAATCGCCATTTTTTGATTCAAGCAGGGGCGCGTGCTAGGTTAATCGAGACCAAGGTAGAGCAAGGCTTTGAAATGGAACTTGGGGCTTTGTCAGAACATTGGCAAGATAACACATCCGGTTTGTGGCTGGCCTCACCGTCGAACCCAACAGGCGCGGTATTAAGCAAACAGTATGTTACAGAGGCTTGGCAAAAGGTATCTGAGTTAGGCGGGCATCTGTTGGTGGATGAAATCTACCAAGGGTTAGTTTATGAGGGGGAAGACTTTTCTGCCCTGTCGATTGCCGACGATATTTTTGTGATTAACAGTTTTTCAAAATATTTCGCCATGACAGGCTGGCGTTTGGGTTGGCTGGTGGTCCCGGAATGGGCGATTGAGGGTGCCACAAAGCTCGCGCAAAACTTATTTATTTCGGCGCCTAGTGTATCTCAATATGCGGCGGTTCATGCTTTTTCACCAGAGGTGCTTGCTGAGTGTGAGAGGCGTCGGCAAACCTTGGATGCTCGTCGTATTGCCTTACTCAAAGGGTTAAACGCACTTGGTTTACCCGTCGTGGCACCTGCCCATGGCGCGTTTTATGTGTATGTTGATGTGTCGGCTATTACTCAAGATGCGATGGCGTGGTGTCTGGCTTTGTTAGAGTCTGAAAAAGTGGCGCTAACCCCGGGGGCCGATTTTGGCATCAAGGATGCCCACAAGTATGTTCGTTTTGCCTATACCTGCGACCAGGATCGGCTTCAAGAAGCCTTAGCTAGAATTGCCCGTTTTATGGCGAACTGACAAATCTCGTTAGACGCCAAATTACCCTCGACGTCTAACGAGTATGATGCCAGCTATCAGACAAATAATAATCGGGATGCTGACCCCGATCAGGGGTGGAAAGTCGACGGCGACGCTCATCCGACCAAACAAATTGAGAGCATTTTGGAAGGCCAAGCCGATGATGACGCCAGTAAAGATTCTCCCCCCCATAGTAGACGACCGAAGCGGGCCAAATACGCTGGATAATGCCACTAATACCAAAGCTAAAGAGGCCACTGGCCGTAAGGCTGTGATCCAGAATTCTAATTCGTATTGGGAAGCGTCGAGCCCTTCTTTTTGAAGA
>CAZBUC010000050.1:0-11550 GCA_964494965.1 uncultured Maribrevibacterium sp. | reverse complement strand
GTGGTGCCGCTGCCTCAAAAACCGATATTTCCTTCAGCTTCTGGAACCCTGCGTTGTTTACTAACGCGAAAAGCACCACGGTAAACGTCTCCGGTGCGCTTGTTATGCCAAGTATGGATGTGAGTAACATTAGTGCGAACAATCCAACGGCTGCAGGTGGAGGTTCCATAACGGGTGCTCCAACTACAAGCAATGATTCGGTTGATAACGTTTTAGTACCTTCCTTTTACTTTGCTAAACCTTTGTCAGACAAGACCGTCGCGGGTATTTCTCTAAACGTGCCTTTTGGTTTATCGGGGGATTACGGACAAGATTGGGCCGGAAGATTCCATGCCACTGAAACGGCATTACAAGACATCGCATTGAGCTTTACCCTAGCCCATCGACTTCATGATTGGGTGTCTGTTGGCGCCAGCGTGCAAGTACATAAAGCAGATATCGTACTTGAGAGTGCAGTTGGGTCAACAGTGGCTCTAGCGGGTGGAGAAGGTATAGGTCGAATTGAGGCTGACGATACCAGTTTTGGTTATAGTTTAGGGGTAGCGTTAGAGCCTAAATCAGGTACTCGCTTCGGTATCGGTTACCGTAGTCAAGTGGACTTCGATTTTAAAGGAGACGTTAAATACACAGGAGTATCAGCTGGTTTGTCAAATAATGCTAATTTAGTAGATGCGAATGTTACTGACTCTATCACCTTACCATCGGTTTTCACTTTAAGTATGGAGCAAGAGCTTTCTCCCAAACTAACGTTGGGCCTATCGGCCATTAAAACCGGTTGGGGCGATTTGGACGGTCTAAATATCGATTTTGATAGTAAACAATCTAACTCTGTTTTGACATTGGATTTTGAAAATCAGTGGATGTACTCAGCGGGTTTGACCTACGCTCACTCTGACAAGTTAACTTTGCGCACGGGTGTGGCCATGGATAACTCGCCAGTATCTGATCAATATCGTTCTGCACGTACCCCAGATGGCGATCGTAAGTGGATCTCTGTCGGTGGAACGTATGACTTTAGTGAAATGACGTCAGCTTCATTCGCGTTAACCCATGTTATGATCGATGACGTATCAGTTAATCGTACGAACTTAACAGAAGACAGAGCTCGAGGTGCTTTAAAGGCCGACTATAAGTCATCTGCTAATGTGATCTCAGTGGCCATGAACATGGCGTTTTAATAGGGTTTAAAACAACCAGTTTAACGTCTTACTTAAAAGGCACACTAAAACCAGCGTTTACTCAACGCTGGTTTTTTTATGTCTGGTAAATGAAGAAAAAATGATCATAAGAACAACTACCTACAGAAACCATATAGCCAACCAAAAAACATTGGGTGTCTTAGTAACTCCTGTAAACCATTCGTTATTAGTTCACCATTTGTTATTAATACACCATTCGTAGCGTTTTGGCTTTGGCGTTGTTCTGAGCTGTCCAATCGGCCATAGGGGAAGGTTTGCCGTAGTAGTAACCCTGTAAGGTGTCGCAGCCCATCGCGATTAGAAGTGTGGCTTGCTCTTTGGTTTCTATGCCTTCTGCGATGACTTTCATGTCGAGTGATTTGGCCAGTTGTATGGTGGATTTTACAATGTCGACATGGCGTTGGTCGTGGGGCAGTGGGGTGACAAAGCGGCGATCAATTTTGAGGATGTTGGCGGGAATATCGACCAGCTGGCCGAGTGACGCTTGGCCTGTACCGAAGTCATCAATGGCAATCGAGTAGCCATATTGAGATAAACTACGCAGTCGCTTATGAACGAGCGGATGCGTCATCACTGGGCTGGTTTCTGTTATTTCCAGCTCTAGCCTGTCTTTAAGCCAGGGTTTATCCGCCACCAAGGCCATTAGAAAGGCAAAAAAACCATCATTCATCAGTTCCTGACCAGCAAGGTTAAACGCGATGGGAGTATGAATGTGCTCCTTTTGCCACTCTGTCAGAGTGTCAACCAGTGCTCGCACTAGGTTTTCCGCCAGCAGCGGCAGTAAGCCCAGACTTTCAGCAATATTAATAAATTGTGGCGGTGGAATGTAGTGGCCATTGTGTTGCCAGCGGGCAAGAGCTTCAAAGGAGCAAATATCGCCACTCGCGTTAACCTGTGGTTGTAGCCATATAGTGATGTGTTTGTTTTTTATCGCTGAGCTTAGGCTAAGACCGAGTGTATGCTCTTCTATGAGCTTATTTTCTAAGCTGTTGTTATAAAAAGAGAAACGTTCTACCGAATTTGAGTATTCAAGCGCCATCTCGCAGCGTTCTAAGAGTGCCTCGGCGTTTTTGCCGTCTGTGTGATAGTAGGCAACGCCAACCTGATACTCCATATTCAACCTATGTCCTTCTACGGCAATTTGCTTCGGAAGAATGGATTTGATCAGTTCTGAAAGGTTTTTTTGTATCAAATACGTTTGGCTTAAGGGGATAAAACAGGAGAACTTCACCCCACGTAAGCGCCCAACTACGGCTTGATCAGACAGTTTGTGAGTTAAGGCTTTGGCAAAGTTTAAGATGACTTTATTGGCGTTGTCTTTTCCGTACTGTTTATTGAGGAGCTTAAATTGACTAATACGAATAATGAACATAGCCCCCGTCACATGTTTTCCTTGTTCGGCAAGACGTTGGTTTACTTGCTGGCAAAAATGACGATGGTTTGGCAGGCGGGTCATGACATCAAAATGGGCCAAGCGACTGTTGGTTTCTTGTGTGTTTTCGAGTTCTTGTTGTATCGACTTTAATTCTGTGGTGTTCTCCAAATGGATAACAAGGTGTCCGTGTTCTGTCAGCGAGGCTCTTCGAATATTAATATGGGTTTGGCTGTTGTTTTTCAGTGTGCCTTCCGCTGTGTCAGATTGCCAAACAAAGCGACTACTCCCGCCAGCCGGGGTTAGCCAATCTGTTATGTTTGAGTGCGCTAGGCTTTTTTTAACGTCTCCTGCTAATAGGAGACGGCAAAGCTGATTGGCTTTTAATACCTTGCCGCGCTGGTTGCATAAAAGTGACGGGGTGCCCGTGTTCTCAAAAAACTCCTCATACATAGCGTAATGGCTGTTAAGCTTTTGATTAAGATCTTTCATTTTAGTGGCGTGGTTTTCCAATGTCTGGATGATACGAGACACCGCCAAAGGCAAACCTATGTTCAGAGTGACAAAAGTCAACATTTGGAAATAAAACGATGGGGCTATATTGGCGCCACTTAACGCATCGGCGTTGATCAATAGGCTTGTACTGCCTAAAACCTCAGTACCGCTCATCCAGCTGTCAGTGGTGATCAAGTAAAAGGGATACAGGTTGGCTACCATGGCGACAACCGACGCCTTAAAAGTAAACAATAAACGGGTAATCAGTGGCAGTGAATAGAGTGAGATTAAAGCGTATTTTTCAGCGTGAAATTCGTTACTTAAAGTCAGTAGCAGAATACTGGCCGTGACCAGTGTAAAAAGAAACAGGATTGCAGTGGCTTTTTCATAGCGTCTATTGAAATACAATAAGCCGATTAAGGTAACTAGATAAACGCTGTTAATACCTAAAAAAGAATGATCGCCCGCAGTAAACAGAAAGTGAATTTCTGACACTAAAAAAATGCACAGAGTCAGTGCCAGTAAAATCCTTAAAGCGCTTTGCTGAAAGGCGATATTGCTTCCGTCACTGGATGATTGGACGTCGCCAAAAAAATATTTTTTAAGAAAATCAATGCTCATCGGTCAACGTCATAAAGATAAGAATAAAACGTACAAGTTTACATGTTTTTACATTTCGTTAGGACATTACCGAAAAAATGTGACCTTGACCATGTTCTATTGGTTGTTTGGCGAAAAATTTACGCATTTATTTTAAGAAGATGGTTGTCCCACTGGTAATGTGTATGTTTGTTGATCAGCTTGCGCGTGTTTTGTACAGGGTTGGCTTTTATTTGTAACCCTGTTCCTGTGGTCATTAAAAACTCAAAAGGTTGGCTGGTTGTCGCCAGTCCGCAGACATCACGAGCATTTGTTATGCCAATAAAGTGATTAGATGGCAGGTGCCAATAAGCCACCAAACCACCTCGTGGGGAGCTCACTGCCAGAATCTCACCTGATTGATCAAAACACACACTGCCGCAATATTGTTTAAAGCGAATACGAATGGGTTCTGGCATCGCGAGATAGGTCAATGCCGGTGCGTTAAGTTGAGAAAGACCAACAAGCGGTACCTTGTCTCGCATGTCACCCTGATACTGAAAGCCCAGTGCGACGACGCCTTGCGTATTAACATCCAGATGTCGAATGCTGAGTTGATGGTGCTCGCTGTGAGAAACGGAATGCAGAACGCGACCACTTTCTAAGGACAAATAGCTCACATTAGAGGTCATGGTATCAAGGTTAAGTATGCGGCGGTCGTTGTCAGGGTGTGTTTTTAACCCCCCGTTCGCCACAACCAGCGTATTCTCGTTAAAGCGCACGGATTCGTGAGGACCAATGCCATTACTGCTAAACGACTTGATGATTTCACCTGTCGGCCAGTCTCGTATTACAATTTTCCCTTCCCCTGTTGGATAATGATTTTCTTGGCTGATGAGCTGGCTACCATCGTCATTAAACAAGGCGTGACCATAAAAATGATGATGCTGACTTGGCTTTATGCGAAGAAGGTGCTGATGACTGGTGAGATCAAAAAAATCCATAAAAAACCCCGGCCTTCGAGCCACAATACCCACAATGCTTTGCTGCGGATGCACGATGGGTGCATGGGCTCTATCCGGCAGCCTTGTAGACCAAATCAGCTGGCCAGATTCATCAAACAAGCCAAAGCCATGATGTTTGGCTGCTGAGGTAAACGCTGAAGCATAATGAGGTTTACCTGCTTGCGATGGATGGTCTTGATATGGGTAGAAAGAAGCCCAGCTTGGGGTGGCGATGGCGGCTCCTGTCAGTTTTAAAAAGTCCCGTCTTGACCACATTGCTAATCTCCATCTCGGCTGTTGAAGCCAATTTGAAAGCCCAACGCCGTGATGAGTTGAGACAAATAGGCTTGACTACGACTTAACGAGGTTATTAATGGCTGAGCTTGGTCACCTCGACTTGTCTGCTGTTCTGAATCAGCATGGTCTGGATGCAGCAGGGTTTCTGGCAAGCGTAGCGCTATTTTTAGATCGAGGGTCAACTGTTTTTCTAATTGTATCGCCAGCTCAGGTTGTAACTGCTGAGCAATATCGAACAAAGAGGGCGAACCTGCATGATAGATGGCTCGGTAAGACTGCAGGTTTGTTTGTATGGCTTTAAGGGATAAATGACTCCGGTAAAATTCAGCCAGCTTCAGATTTTCTGTGCCATGGTAGCCGAGTGGTGTTTCAAGCTTGGCGTCTTTTGTCATGCCAATATGCTCTATCCATTGTAATAAAAATGCTTCCAGTGCCAATTTCTTGGTATCCAAATCCGCTTCATCAGCAGCAAATATCCAATCTTCAGCTTGTCCTGTTTGCCACTGACGATCAACTTCCATCGCGCTCATCGCATGATGCTCTGTGATTTTTGTTAGTAAATGGCAATCTTGCATAGAGGTTAAAGGGGAGAAGTCAGGGTGATACAACAAACTCTCAATCGCAGTTAAACCACGCACCGCGATACTGGCTGATTGCCAAAAGTCTTCAGAATCTATCGTCGCGGGATCAGCCTGCGACATACTTCTTAATTGTCTCTGGGTGATGCCCTTCTTGTCGGGCCAATATTCAAACGCGTAGTAACGCATAAAATAGGTGACTGGGCCAAAATTCAGCCACTGTACCTCTTGCCAGTCTAACGCATTATTTTTGAAAGTCTCCCTAGTGTGCAGCAACGCAGTTTCTGAGGGGGAGGCACAAAGCGCGGTACTGCTTTCTTGGAGTAAAGCGGCAGATCTGGCGTAAGACTGGTAGCCGTTAGCTATCACTTGGTTTGATATGCCATTCAAAGGGCCATCCCATTGGCTAGCATTGGCCATAACAGGAGCGGTGACGCTGAGCATGACGACGAAGGATCGAGAAACAAATACCTTAAGAAAAGGAGGTAATATTGTCATTAGAGTGACTCCAAAAAAAACATGAGGGTTCTACGTTGTTCTGCGGATAGGTTTTTATAGTGTTGTTGGCTACTGAGTGCTTCACCGCCATGCCATAAAATCGCCTCTTCAATAGTTTTTGCTCTGCCATCGTGTAGAAACCCCACACGGCCAGAGACTTTTTCCGATAATCCTATTCCCCATAAGGGCGCTGTTCGCCACTCTGTTGGTTTAGCTGAGAAGCTCGGGAAGCCGCTGGCGAGTCCGGGTCCCATGTCATGTAATAACAAGTCGGTAAAAGGGTAAAAGGTACGATTGTTTAAGGCCGCAAATGTTGAGGTATTGCCTGTTTGCATTTTTGGCGTATGACAGCTGGCACAACCTAGTTCCTCAAAAATGTGTTTTCCAGACAAAAAGTCGCTGTGGCTAAGATTGCGCATAGCCGGAGGCGAGGATAAGGCAATAAAGGCATCCAGCAGAGCCATTTGTTGTTTGTCTACCTCGAGATTGTCTAAATGCGCGCTGTTGCCATTTGGGCTTTGCATGCAATCTATTTGAACGTCTGTACAGTCCCCCGTAGGTGACGGCTGTAATGGCGTAGACAAGCCTAAATCTGTGTTAAAAGCGAGCTGATTTTGCTCGCTTAATGTGGCGACAGAGGCCTTATAACCAAAGCGACCCAAGCGCCGAGTTTGGCCGGGGGTTGCAGGCAGCCAACTTGGGCGTCCTCGAATGCCATCCTTGTTGCTGTCATCTGGGTCGGCATTGGCAAGTATGAAGGCCTCGGGTACTTGATCCAACAATCCCATGCCGACTAGGGCAGGCGCCACTAACATGGTAAACCCTGTGTGGTCTTCAAACTGACCGTAGTTGAGTTTTGTCCAATGAAGTAGGGGTTTTCTCAATGTGACTTGAGTGCCATCGGCCAAGGTTTCAATATGAGTTTGGTAAGATACCGTAAAATCTCCTTCAGGAAGAATGCCCGGTGTGCTGTTGCCCTGAAATTGGTGGCCGTAGGTTTTGTCTCCAATGTGAGGGTATATCGCGTGTGGTTCGTCTTTCGTTAACCTACTAGAAACGTTAGCCGTCAAAGGGTATGTCTTGCCCAACCTAACCATAAAAGAAGGCACCGATGCGCCACTGATGGCTGCTTGTGGGGCGTGGCCTCGTCCATTATTAAGATGGCAGCTGTGACAAGATCGGGCGTTATAAAGCGGCCCTAGTCCATCGCTGGCCGTCGTTGAAGAGGGTGAGGCCACCCAGAATTTTTCAAACACACTCTCGCCAATACGAAAATTCAGCTTATCTTCAACAGCAATCTCTGCAAATGGCCGCGTATAATCTGCCGCGAAAGTAAGGTTCGAGAAACAAAAAAAGCTGGCGTAAACGCCAGCGGCTAAAAGCACACGATTATTACTTTTTTCGGTCATTCGTAGATAAGTACCATTAACTGACTCAATGACGTCATTTTTCTAATAATTAAGGTGCTGTGCATCTTTGCTAAAGCTCTTTTTTGTTAACACTCTTTTTTTTAAAACTCTCGATTTAAACTCTTATTTAAAAGACAGCGCTTGGGTTATCCAAGCTGTCAGAGCCTTCCAGTGCGATGCCTTGTAGGTCCAATAAACGAATAACCTCTTCCGTTGAGCGAGTTTCGTTCACTAAGGAATCCACAAAAGTCTGCACCAATTGGTTGCCTTGTGTGTTGTTCAAGGCAATTAATACATCAAATGTTTGTCCTTGTGTCGCCGCATCGACCATAGCTTGCGCTGCGGCTTCTGTGGTGTTCAACCTTTCTTTCATCGTGTTGTCGAGTTGGGTGTTTTGTGTTGCCACCAGATTAGAAAGAGAAGGGCCTTTTACCCAGCTACCATCGACACGTTGATACTCACCCAAATACACGTTTTTGATGCCCTTTGCGTTGTAATAATGGGACCAGTGCGTATTGTCAGAAAAACAATCATGTTCTTCTTCAGGGTCATGAAGCATTAAGCCAAGTTTGGTTCTTTCGCCACCGAGCTCGCCGTACGCCAAGCTGCCCATGCCAGTCAATATGGTGGCCAGTCCAGCGTCGGTAGATTGATCAAGCAGTGCCATACGTGCAGCTCCGCCTTCTTGCCAGTAGCTGGCCATGTCTTCAAGATCAGCAATCAGTAAGTCTGTGACGGCTTCTAAGTAGGCGCGACGACGATCACAGTTGCCATTCGTGCAATTAGCTAAATCGTAGTCTGTCGCTGGGCGTTCACCGGCGCCAGGGTTTGTGCCGTATAAATCTTGTCCCCATAATAAAAACTCAATGGCGTGATAGCCACTTGCCACATTAGCTTCAACACCGTCGGCTTCTTGCAGTTTGTTTGCGATTAATTCCGGAGTGATGTGAGTCGTATCGACGCGCTCACCGCCAATCATCAGGCTTTTTGAAGCAATGATATTAGCCGTATAGAGTGCGTTAATATCGGATTGTGTGCCGTAACTGTCTGTTGCGACATAGTCGATTAAACCTTCATCGAGTGGCCAAGCATTTACCTTGCCTTCCCAGTCATCAACAATGGCATTACCAAAGCGATATACTTCAGATTGCTGGTACGGAACACGTGCGTCGATCCAAGCTTGTCTTGCGGCTTGCAAGTTGTTTTCTGTCGGTTCAGCGAGGAAGGCATCAATTGCATAGCGAAGTGTTTTTGCTGTCTTCAACGAATCGCCATACACGGCTTCTGCAATATCAGCATAATGGGTCACGACGGCGTCGGCAGACGTTTGTTTTTCGACATCTTGAACGGATGATGACGAACATGCAGTGAGTAGTGCGCCAGCAACACAAATAGCCACTGGGCTGAATATACCTTTCATTGATCACACTCCAATTGTTAATGTATGGTTATCGTATTGTAAATAAAAATGATTATCAACAATATTTAAAAAAACAAAGGTTAGGCAGCGAGGGTACTACTGTTGAGCAGCCCCTCAAAAAGAATAGTATTTAGCACTGGTATCGAAAGCTATTGCTTGCCGTATTGTGGAGAGAATATTCGCACGCTTTACTTCGCAAGTGGTTTTCTCCTTCCCAAGACACGCTCATACTGACAGGGGCGGTGTTGTGATAACTAGGAATAAACCGATAAGCCGCCACCACTTCAATACTGCTATTGGCGCCAAGTTGCACAGACTGTCCAACGAGACGCTGCCGTGTTTCAACATTATAGAGTGTGTAATCTGTGGTGTACTCTTGACCGCCGTTCTCGTGGGAAAAGTTGAGCCATATTTTACGGTACGTCTGTGGCTTAGGGGTGGGGTTTTCAAGACGTAGCTTGGTATAAATCATTTGTGGTTGCGTCAGGCTAGTTTGCGCCTGCTGGCTGACTTTTAGGTACGACGAAGGTGTCGTTTGCCAAGGCATAGCGCTACCAAAAGACGCATCTACGATAACAACGCTTTCTTTTGCTAAATAGGACTGCAAAAACTGAGCGAGATCTTTTAGTGGGGCATACATAGCCAGTGCCAATACGCCCAGTAGTGAGATTTTACGAATGCCGCGATTTATACCAAAAAACGTTAGCATGACTACTTCCTTAAACTATCTTTACTGTTTATTTATACAGTACTGTATATTCAAACAGTAATTATGTATAGAAGATATTTAAATAAAGTTTGCATTTTTCATAAAATTTTTGGCGTATGACGAAAAAGGGGCTTTTAAAAAAATTATCAGAAAAGGTTTGATTTTATTTACTGGATTGTTTTTTAAGGGATTATTGATGATTCCCACAGCCTTCTTAACGGATTCTGTGGACAAAAAAATAGGGTCGTTGTTTTCATGCTCTCAGGCCTTATAATGCTGCCACAAATCAAGTTATGGGGTAGGTTGTGGATAAAGTAGATGTCATCGTCATTGGTGCTGGCGCATCGGGTTTAATGTGTGCAGCAACAGCGGCTTACCGAGGTAGAAAAGTAGTGGTGTTAGATCACGCCAACAAAGCCGGTAAGAAAATACTCATGTCAGGAGGAGGGCGCTGCAATTTTACTAACATGGACGTGGCGCCGAAACATTTCTTGTCAGACAACCCGCATTTTTGCATTTCAGCATTACATAGGTATTCGGCTCAGGACTTTGTGGATCTTGTTGATCGCCATGGTTTAGAGTATGTCGAAAAAGCCCCAGGGCAACTTTTTTGTGAACACACTGCCAAAGATTTGCTTGATATTTTACTGACAGAATTAGAATGGTCTGGCGCAGAGCTCAAGCTCAATACCAAAATTCATCAGGTCGAATGTCAGGAAGGCAAGACCCTAGTGAAAACCAGCCAAGGTGATTTCTTATGCGACTCTTTAGTGGTTGCCACAGGCGGCTTGTCGATCCCGACCATGGGAGCCACAGGCTTTGGGTATGACATTGCTCAACAAATAGGTCATGATATTTTGCCAACACGGGCGAGCTTGGTGCCCATTACCGTTCAACCAGACCGCAAAGCACAGCTGGCTGAGCTATCAGGTATTGCGTGCGATATTGCCGCGACCGCTAAAGGCGTGACTTTTCAAGAGCCAATGTTGTTTACCCACAGAGGCGTGAGCGGCCCAGCGATTTTACAGATCACCAATTTTTGGCAACCAGGTGAATCGCTCAGCATTAACATAGCGCCGACATTGTCTCTGGATGGCTTGATGTCGATTCGTCAACATAGCCCGAAAAAAAGCTATGAAGGCTTCTTATCCACACTCTTACCAAAACGCCTAGTAGAGCTGATAAAAGCCGAATTTCCATGGCTTACCGAACGCAGCGCTCAAACCTCTAATGAACAAATAGAAACGCTCTTTGATTACCTTTCGAACTTCGACATCGCCCCCAACGGCACCGAAGGCTATCGAACAGCGGAAGTCACATTAGGCGGCGTAAACACAAAAGAAGTGTCATCCAAAACCTTCGAATCACAAAAACAACCGGGTGTATACTTTATAGGAGAAGTCCTAGACGTCACCGGCTGGTTAGGGGGATACAACTTCCAATGGGCATGGGCCAGCGGTTTTTGTGCTGGGCAATATGTGTGATGGATTTAGGGGTTACTAATTTAACCTAACGCATCCTGAAAGGTGACATCTGTAGATAAAAAACGCATTTTAACTTATGGATGTCATGATCTCATCTGTCCAGACCATGGCGTCTAAAAATGCCCTGTTTAAATGGGCTCTTTCTTCAGTTTGAAGAGCCTCGAGACCGTGCCAGTTTTGTCCTTCGCAGTCGAGCGTTTGAGTTAGATAAGAGCCTAGCTCGCCCGACTGACTCATAATGGCGTCTAGTACATCATTATCTAAGGCGATTTCATTGATAATGATGGATTTTTCAATATTAAACACCGCATCTATACCAGAGAGTATACCCACCATAAATGCCGAGTCTGTCCGTTTAGAGTGCTTGCTTTTAGCCAGCAGTTGGCAGCATCTTCCGCGTGTTAAGAGTATTTTGAGTAGTGTCTTAGGTAGCTTGGTTGAAGAGGTAAATGTTAAGGAAGATGCGAATAAGTCTTTCTCATGAGACAATTCGTTTTTAACTTTCG
>CAZBUC010000049.1:3452-11764 GCA_964494965.1 uncultured Maribrevibacterium sp. | reverse complement strand
TGAACCGCCAACTTGTCCTCGCTCTTATCGAGAAAATATGTGAAGGCAAAGAAACTACGGTGCTCTACGTCAACCACCACGCGGAAGACCAGATCAAAGGGATAGAGAACTACTTGGGGTTGAGGAAGAACAACTAGACTTTTCGTCTTCCAAAAACAACAAAAGCCAACTGAATAAGTTGGCTTTCCCTTTCTTCTTTCTCTCTCAATTACTCATCAGTCTTTGCATCAATTGACTGAGTTCGACTAAGCTTGCATCGAGTTTCTGCTGTTGCTTGTCACTTAAAGTGCGGTTTAGTTCCGCCATCATTTGGCTGTATATCACTTTGTTTTGCTCTGATATGGTGAGATGTTCCGCGCTTTTGTATTGGTTTGGGTTGATGATCAAGGCGCTGAGTTTGTCGTTGAAATGCCGGTCCGTTGCGTTATTAAGCCGACTATCAAACAGACTTTTGACCAAAACTTGCAGTCTTTGTTGGTAGGCGGTTCGATAGTCTGAGGTAGAGGTAAGTTGCTTGATGTGGTCTCGTATGATGTCTTGTTGTTCTACAGTAAGTGCACCTATATTGTCTTCGACTTCTGCAATGCGTTCTTTTTGACGTTCTGCTAAGCGTTTTTCAGGGCTGGTATTGGCCCTTCTGTCGGCTCTTTTTTGTGTGTTTTCCTGCCATTCAGATAAGAAGCCGTCCACTTGCTCTGGTGACAGCGATTGCGCAAGTCCCGCCAGTTCAGGGGCGATTTTTTCACGTAGTTGTTTGGCGCTTTGCTGCACCTGATTAAAAACACTGAGCCAGGCTTCTTGGTCAAGGGGGCCGGTTTGTAATTGGCTTCTTAGTTGCTCTATCTGTTGTTGATATTTGGGTAATTCTACCGTGCGGTGCCATGTTTGCCATGCTTCCACACGATCGTCCAATTGTGATCTTTGCTCCGACGTTAGCGTGATATAGTCGTCCAAGTACCAATACAACAACCAATCTAGATTGTTGTAGATAAACGACGAGGAACAAGCACTCAGCAGAAAGCTGAAGGCGATGACCAATGATAACTTTGTTTTCTTCATGTCGACCTCGTCCTATAGGACTGCAATTCATTACAATCTTAACCTTGCTAAGCGTGCGGTATCCATCGATACTCAAAATTATCCATTGATGTTAATCGAGTAAAGTACATGAAGAAAAATTTACACCCTGTCGACCGAACAATCCGAGGCATCATTGGTCTGTTTTTTACTGGCTTCGCGCTTTTTAATGGTGCGTATTTAGAAGAGCCTGTGTTAGAGGTCTTAATCGGTATTTTTGGTGTGCTGAACCTTATTTCTTTATTGTCTGGATGGTGTCCTGTTTATCACTTAGCGGGTATTAATACTTCTCACGAGAAAAAGTAGAATATTCGCCATTATGTTAAGGGTTGTATGGCTTCTTTTTTAGAATTGCAAAAAGACAAATCCTTTCGCTTAAAGCTGATATCCATTTGCCTCATTTTAGCCCTTTCTGTTTCTACTATTTATGTGGTTGTGTCTTATCGACTGGCGGCTGATCTTGGGATTAAGACCGAACTGGAATCACTTCATAAGCAAGCCATGCTTATTCATGGTGAGCTCATCGTCAATACGAAAAACTCGGTAGAAGGCTCTTCTCTTCAAAAAGAAACCGCCTTTGAAAACAGCGCGCTTGATAGTAAAGCGCTTAAAGATAAGGTCTCCGACTTAATTAACCGAGTGTATTTTAACGACCACTCTCATACTACTGAGCTCTATCTGAAAGTAACAGGGCCTCAGCTTAATTGAGCCATCAGTCATGAATTCAGCCCCGCTGAAATAAACACGCTAACAACAAGATTGGCACTCAACAATCAGCAGAACATGACATCAAACGTTATGCAAAATGGCGTCGAAAAAATCGGTGATACTCGATTCATTTGGCAAGTCATCGACGAAAGTGGCTATCGCGTTGTACTGGTGAAAACAGCGAAGAGTCTTGATGACACACTGAGTTTTGTGATGAAGCGTCTCACCATTACATCTGTCATTGTGTTTTGGCTCGCCACTTGGTTTGCCCTTACCTTGTCGTCATGGATGAATAAGCGCGTCCAAGATAAAAATGACGCTTTGGCACACCTAGCCACTCATGATTCCCTAACGGGTCTACCAAACCGTCTTTTTCTAAACGATCTCATGCGCCATGTGATTACCGATCATGTTCAACCTAAACAAGGCAAATCCGCCGAGTTGAAAAAAACATCGGTCAAAGAAGGTTGCTTATTTGTCATTGATCTCGACAAATTCAAAGAGGTAAATGATGCATTTGGGCATGCCGCAGGCGATTTTTTGCTCATCAGTGTGGCGCAAAAATTAAGTGCCCTGTTAACGCCTTCGCAAACCTTGATCCGAACAGGGGGGGACGAATTTATAATCTGGGCACCCGAAATGCCAACGCAAGAGGCGAAAAAACTCGCAGATCAGCTTGTTCACACCTGTAATGAACCCGTGACCATCCATCATCTTTTTATTAATACAGGAGCCAGTGTGGGCTTCTCCCACTACCCAAGTCACGCACAAGACGCAGAATCCTTAAT
Source organism: uncultured Maribrevibacterium sp. (assembly GCA_964494965.1). GTDB lineage: Bacteria > Pseudomonadota > Gammaproteobacteria > Pseudomonadales > Marinomonadaceae > Marinomonas. The sequence goes on along the minus strand of CAZBUC010000049.1, from coordinate 9,191 downwards.
CATCTATGCGGATATGGCCATGTATGAGGCCAAACAAAAGCGTAGTGGTTGGAGCATGTTTAGTGAAGTCAGCCCAAACAATGGCCAGCAGCGCTTGAAACTGCGTGCCGATTTGGATGATGCCTTATCTCAAAAACAGATTAAATTACATTATCAACCTAAAGTGATGTTGCAAAGTGGTCATATTGTGGGGGTGGAAGCACTCGCCCGCTGGTACCACCCACATGATGGTATGTTATCGCCGGCTTACTTTATTGACTTGATCGAGCAAGGGGGCCGCGTTCAAGAATTTGGCCGATACATAATTCTCAGTGCGATCGAGCAGATGTCACTCTGGCAGCAACAAGGCATATTCACCCCCGTTGCCATCAATTTGTCACCGTTTAATCTGCTGGACCCAGAACTGCTGAGTTTTACACTGACTTGCCTAGAACAACATAAGGTGGCACCCAGTCAACTGGAAATCGAGCTGATTGAGTCTGCTACCAGTGTGAATATTGATTATATTGCGAGCAAGCTGATTGACTTTAAAAATGCCGGCATAAAATTAGCGATTGATGATTTTGGTACTGGGATGAATTCTCTCGCGTATTTAAGTAACTTAAATGTCAATTACATCAAGATTGATCGATCTTTTATCGACAACCTTGAGCATGATCCGAAAAAGCGCGCTATTGTGTCTACTGCAATCGCACTCACAGAACCACTCAATTGCCAAGCCATCGCGGAAGGCATTGAGACAAAAGCTCAGGCCGACATTCTGGTAAAGATGGGCTGCTTATATGGACAAGGCTATTATTTCGCCAAACCCATGGAGGTAAAGGACATAGAAGCCGTTTTATTAGAAAACACGACCCTGCCCCTTAGTTAATAACCACACTCACAGCCAAACAAACAGCTTTAACTCGCGACAGGACTCGGAAATCCGCCAATCGCTTGGGCTATCCAGTCGGCTGCATTGGGAACGATTTCCACCAGTTGCGGGAGGTCATTCACGCAGAGAAACTTGATGTCGGGATCTGTTGCTCTTGTCAGCAGCGCTAGGGTGTCTGCCGTCGGCTGTCCCTTTCCCTGTCCACTTATGATATGAAGGTGATCGTCTGCTGTGCTGATCTTTGCCTCTTTGTCCCTGATACAGGCATGATTATGCAAGCCTTGCGGGAAAAATTGAGCCAAATTCCGAAAGCGATACTTTATGTTATTAAGGAAATCATCGGGATAACGGTCAAACAATTCAGCCATTTTTGAGCGCCGAAAGGGATGCACAACATGGGCCGCAGAAAACAGCGCTGTCACGGGAAATTCCATCATTTGAGCGGCATTTACCTGTACGAAATTGTGAAATTTGGCAGGATCTTCTCGATTTTCGTGACGGTCAAATAAGCCACTATAGTCGACCCATTTACCTCGTAATATTGGCGTTATACCGTCAAAAAGGTCGGTCGGACTGAGGGGGGCGGCCAAGAACACATCATCGTTAAAGTAGATGAAACGCTCGCTCAGCCCCTTGATACGCCACAACATGGTCTCAATGGCCAAAGAATTAAACGTAGGTAACACTTGAGTGTAGCCAGCAAAGATTTCCGCGTGATAGGCGAGATGTACCTTAGCCCTAATGCTTTCTGAGAGGCTGGATAAATCAGGGCCTTCCTCATCCACCACAATCCAAATTTTCCCGACCCATGGAGCATGGTTTTCAATGGATTGGATGCAGTACAAGATTTCATCATTACACATCCAACGATGGGGGTTAGACGCGTTTTCATGCAATGGCAAAGATTCCATTGCCATGTACTTTTGGCGCTTCTGGCGATGTGTTACTGCGTTGCCATCGACCCAGGTAATAACCGCATCAATCGGTTCAAGCTGACTGTCGGTAACATGGCTTAGCATGTCAATGCCCGCCTGATTGGATTATGCATAAAAGGTCTCTTGTAGGCTGGTAATAATGTTTCAGGTTTATCCTCGAACAGGGTAAACCTGAGGGGCCATTATTAGACCTAATACACTGCTATTTGTGAAGAGAAGATGATCAAATACGATTGAGTAAATCGGTTTTTTTCATCTTGTATTCATCGTCTGAAATCGCACCCATGTCGCGCAATTTGGCTAATTTCTCAATCAACTGAATCGCTTCGTCAACCGAGGTGGTATTCATCGAACTCTGTGCGGATGGCATCGCGGGAGCCGGTGTGTAAACTTCTAGCGTAGGTGGCGCCATAAAATTGTTTTGTGGCGCCTGCGGTGGTATTGCAGAAGAACCAGATCCAGACACAACCGGTAAGGTATTCACTGGAATCGTGCCGTATTGGCTAGAAAACGTCAGCGATGAATTACCACCCTGCTGCTGACTGATGCCACCAATGTTATTATCAAGGGTGTCATATACGGTCACTTGACCATTTACTTCCACCGCTAAACGATTGGGGAAAATCGCATAGCGTGTGCTATTTTGCGCACCACTGCTAAACGGCTGACCCAGATCACCAGGCCACCATTGATTGCTGGATCTTGAACCTTTTGGTGCTGGCATAAAAACTTGCGTATTTGCTAGGCCATTGGCCAATTCATTACACAGGTTATCCACAGTCGATTTCAAACCATAATTGAACATGTCGCCCACCATGGTCATACCACCGCGCATCCACTGACCGCCGCCACCCAGTTCTGGACAATTGAATTGCGCCATGGAACCGCTGCCGTTATTGACGGCAATGAGCATGTGCAGGACGGCATCAAAACTTAGGTTATAGCGACTGGAAAGGGAATTAACGAGGTTTTGTCCATCTTGCGTTAAATTTTGCATTATTGTGCTCTCTTTGTAGGAACGTAGAGCTGTTCTCTTCCCTATAGCCATCCGCAAAAGGACACACTTCGCCTAACACATCGACATAAAAAAAGAGTAGGTTGCAGCATCATGCTGGCCAACAGATTTCGTAAGGTGTCAGTCTAACACATTGCCACCTTACAAAAGGGTGACAAGAAGCAGAATAGAAACAATTAAGCGGTTATTTTTTAAACATCTACAGCACTTTGATTTTAAAAATCGCTTTTTAACTTAAAAAATACTTTAACTTAAAAAATACTTTAACTTAAAAAAAGACAAGCCAAACTGGCTTGCCTCTGTTTAAGGTTCAGACTGGGTTAAATAAGGCCGTCGAAATCCGACGCACTATGGCGCTCGGCAAGAGAAACGTCTCCCCATGTGCGATTCACAATACGACCGCGCTGCACGGCTGGACGCTGTTCAATCGCTTTTGCCCAACGCAGTACGTTGGTATAACTCGCCACATCAAGAAACTCAGCCGCGTCGTACAAATTTCCCAATACCAAGTTACCGTACCAAGGCCAAATGGCGATGTCTGCAATAGAATATTCGTCTCCGGCTAGATAGGTTTTGTCCGCCAAATGCTGATCCAATACATCAAGCTGACGCTTGGTTTCCATAGTGAAACGATCGATGGGATACTGCATCTTGGTCGGTGCGTAGGCGTAAAAATGGCCAAAGCCTCCGCCTAAGTAAGGTGCTGATCCCATTTGCCAGAAGAGCCAATTGCGGCATTCTGTTTTAGCAGCGAAATCTTTCGGCACCAGCGCATCAAACTTTTCCGCCAAATACTGCAAAATAGAGCCCGACTCAAACACGCGTGTCGGTGGGCTAGTGCTGTGGTCCATCAGAGCCGGAATTTTGGAGTTAGGATTGATTTCGACAAACCCTGAGCCAAACTGATCGCCTTCGCCAATGTTAATCAAATACGCATCGTATTCTGCCGCCGTGATGCCCAACGCCAAGAGTTCTTCTAACATGATGGTGACTTTCTGACCATTTGGTGTACCGAGCGAATGAAGCTGTAGTGAGTGCTGACCAACAGGCAAGGCCTTTTCATGGGTCGCACCCGCAACAGGACGGTTGGTACTGGCAAACTTGCCGCCATTTTCTGTATTCCATGTCCATACCTTGGGTGGCAGATAGTCTTGATTGGATTTTGTATCAGAACTCATAACGTCTCCTAAAATGCGTGTTCCGTAAAAGAACCTTTCACGGTTAGTGTTCTACAAACGCTCGCTCGATCACGTAATCCCCTGGTACACCTATCTTTGGGGACTCTTTAAAGCCCAATTCATCCAGCAAGGCGGATGTGTCTTTGAGCATACTGGGGCTGCCACAAATCATGGCTCGGTCGGTGACAGGATTCAGTTGCGGTAGGCCAATATCTTGCGCCAACTTTCCGCTACGAATCAAGTCGGTCAGACGCCCTTGATTGCGAAAAGGCTCACGAGTGACCGTAGGATAATAAATCAATTTGTCACGTACTTGCTCGCCGAAGAACTCATTATCTGGTAATTCTTTTTCGATGAAATCCGCGTAGGCCAATTCATTGACGTGGCGAACGCCATGAATCAAGACAATTTTTTCGTACTCGTCGTAAGCATCAAAATCTTGGATTACACTCAAGAAAGGGGCTAACCCTGTGCCGGTTGATAACAAGTACAAGTGTTTTCCTGGAAGCAAATCTCGCGTCACCAAGGTCCCCGTCGGCTTGCGGCTGACCAGAACATCGTCACCTACTTTAAGATGCTGTAAACGAGAAGTTAAAGGGCCATTTGGCACCTTGATACTAAAAAATTCCAAGTGCTCTTCGTAATTTGGACTGGCGATGCTGTAGGCGCGCATCAAGGGGCGCGTTTCTGTTTCTAAACCTATCATCACAAACTGACCATTTTCAAAGCGCAGGCTGGGATTACGTGTGGTTTTAAAGCTGAATAAACTGTCGTTCCAGTGATGGACACTCAAAACTCGTTCAGTAACAAATGCGCTCATGCCTACTCCGTTTAAATATTTGATCAAGATAATCAATTAATACGTATGCTATAGGACTTTCTTATATTTATTTAATTGATTATCTAGATGTCTTTAATATGCTCAGCATATATAGATCTACGCCCATGCCGCTATAAGGATGCCCGAGTCTGACATTGAAATGCACAAACAATGAGGGATTAACTAGGAAGAATCGTAAAATGAAAATACATCGTAAGAAAAGTGCGGTCCAATACGTCAAACCCATGACAACATTGGTCATCCCCTTTTATGAACCGAGGATTTTTTATATGACAAGAAGATCGACTCTGGGCAACGTCTTAGGGCTAGCTCTTTTAACCGCCGCGGCGACACTGAGCAGTATGTCATACGCAGCACCGCAAACTATGATGGTGGCTGGCGGCTGTTTTTGGTGTGTGGAATCTGACTTTGAATCTATTGATGGTGTCAGTGATGTGGTTTCTGGCTACTCCGGAGGCCACACAAAAAATCCTACCTACAAACAAGTATCCGTTGGAAACACCGGGCATTTTGAGGTGGTCATCATCAATTTTGACGATGACATTGTGTCGCTAAACACACTCGCGGATTACTATTGGAAAACCATCGACCCGACCGATGATACAGGTCAATTTTGTGACAAAGGCTCACCCTATAAGACAGCCATGTTCTATCAAGACGACCAGCAAAAAGCCGTGTTTGAAGCGTCTCTTGCTAAAGTTGAAAAAAACAAGCCTTTTAAAGACAGCATAGTGACACCAATTCTGCCAGCAAAAACCTTCTACCCTGCTGAGGAATATCACCAGAGCTACTACACGAAAAACCCTATTCGATACGCTTACTACCGCGCCAGTTGTGGACGAGACAGTCGAATAGAGCGTTTGTGGGGCGAAGTGGCGAGCAAAAAGTATCAATAA
>CAZBUC010000049.1:0-3352 GCA_964494965.1 uncultured Maribrevibacterium sp. | reverse complement strand
AGACAGTCGAATAGAGCGTTTGTGGGGCGAAGTGGCGAGCAAAAAGTATCAATAAGGTGTACGTTACCTACAGTAACTGCATAGAAGGAGAAGCAAATTAGTAAAGCAGACGAGATACCTAGCCATTAAAAACTTCATCACTCAGAGTGGAAACGCGTTAAACACGCTTTTCCTCATCAGAGTCATTAAAAGGAGTTATAAAATGAATAAACTTATTCCCGTTATTGCAGGCAGCATCGCTTTAGCTTCATTCAGTGCCGCTGCAAAAGCAGAAAATATGACCGACAATAACAGTGGCTTTTATATAGGGGGTAACTACGGTTACCTCAAAGTAGAGAGCGACGACGATTTTGATGACAACAACGATGTTGTACAAGGCATTGTCGGTTATCGACTCAATTCATTTCTTGCGCTAGAAGGCAGCTACATTGACTTTGGTAAATACGGTGGCAGCGCCGCTAACGCGGAAACAACGGGTTATACAGCGGCTTTAAAAGGCACCATTCCGATCACCCAGACGGTTGAAGTCTTTGCCAAAGCGGGTCAACTTTGGCATGACACCGACTACAACATTGCCTCAATCAAAGGCAGTTCAGACGATCGAAGCTTATTCGCAGGCGCGGGTGTTAACGTCAAAGTAACGGAAAACCTTCTGGTGAACGCTCAATATACCTGGTACGACGTCGACTTGAATACCGATAACGTTTCTTCTGACTCTGAGTTTAAAACAGACTTCAAACAAGCCAGTGTGGGTGCTGAATATCGCTTTTAATTGTGTAATCACTCAGGTTTTTAGTCATTTAAACACTGTGTGACAATAAAAAAAGACTTACCTTGTGAGATAAGTTTGTGGGGTAAGTCTTTTTTGTTTTTACCTTAAAACCGCTTAGAAGGAGCGAGTGCCTCCAACATAGGAGTGCTGTCTCCGTCCATTGCCTGCACCAATAACGCCGAGGTCGTAGGGCCTAAAGTAAAACCTTGATGCCCGTGACCAAAATGCCACCACAAGCCTTTGTGATTTGGGGCTTCACCAACCAGTGGCAGCATGTCCGGCAAACAAGGTCGTGTGCCTAGCCATTGTGGCTCCTCCACTTGTTTACCAAGATCGATCAGCTCGTTGAGGGCTTTCTCGCCTCGCTTCAGCTGACGGGTGTCTATCGGTGCATCCATAGGGACAAGTGCGGCTCCTGTTGTTACCCTAAGACCTTGTTTCATCGGCGCGGCTAATACCCCATTCGCTACATCTAAAAAGGGTTTTTGAGGCATTTTACTTGGCGTAAAGTGCCCGTGGTAGCCACGCTTATAAACCATAGGTATATGATACCCGAAACGCATTAACACAGACGGTGACCAAGGCCCAAGTGCCACGACGACTTGCTCCGCGTCGAGCTGCCCTTCGTCGGTCATCACCTGCCAACCGGTCGCACTGCGTTGCAGTGTGTTGGCATCGCCTTTGACACATTTTCCGCCTCGCGCCACAAACAAGTCACAATAGGCCTGCGTTAATTCGCCTGGCGAGGAGCACCCCCAACTCTGGTTAAAATGCACCACACCCGCTGGCGTAGTGTTTAAAGCCGGTTCTTCATCTTGATACGTTTTGCCATCTAATACACGCGATGTGACGCCGTATTCTTTTAGAAGAAACGCCGCCTTTTGAGCCGCTTTATCAAACTCTTTTTCTTCTCGATGCAACATCACAAGACCATCACGTTTAATAAGATGTTCCGCTCCAGACGCTCGAATCCACTCTTCATGATCGGCTGTGGAACGAAAGGTGAGCTGAGAATAGCATTTTGATATTTTCGCGTGTTTTGTTGGCGAAGAATGGCGAAAATAAGACCACAAGGCGGGCGCCATTTTTAAGGCACCGTCAAACCGCCAAGTCACGTCGTTGCTTATCTCAAACGCATATTTAAACAGCGTTGCCAGCTCTCTAGGCAAGGCATAAGGTTCAGCGGCCTCAACTTGAATCATGCCAGCATTGCCATAACTGGTTTCCAAACCCGCCTCTTTTCGGTCTACGATCGTCACCTGATGGCCTCGGGCTTGCAACGCTAAGGCACTGCTTACACCCACCATACCCGCGCCTAACACGAAAAAATCCGCCATATCCCTACCTCTTTATCATTATCGTTTCACAGCTCTATCGCCATACTCGGACCCGACAGTGGTCGCAGAGTATGCTTGACGCAAGTCTAGCGCTTTCCTTGAATTTAAACAAAGTCGACTAGCTAAGCAGAGACGAGATTTGCCTGACTGAAATATTGACCCAGACGATCTCCTCGCCTATCTTGACAGCGTCCACATAACAATAATTCAATAGAAAAAAGGCATAACATGAATTACACATCCTTCCAGGTTGAACTAAAAGATCAGATTGCCCACGTAAAGCTTTGCCGCCCTGATTCACTTAATTCTATGAATGCCGACTTTTGGCGAGAACTTCCCCAGTGTATGCAAGACATTGATGCAAGCGGTGAAGCGCGCGTCATTGTCATTTCATCAACAGGCAAACATTTCAGTGCAGGGATGGATTTAGGTGTATTCAGTGATCCCAAAGCGGTCCCAATGACAGGTGATCCAGGCCGCATGGCCGAAAATTTACGCAGAGTGGTTATGCAATTACAGGCCAGCTTAAGCTCGCTTGAACAGGTTCGCATTCCTGTTCTATGCGCTATTCAAGGAGGCTGTATTGGTGGTGCTCTTGATATGGTATGCGCCAGTGACAGCCGCTACTGCACAGAAGACGCCTACTTTGTTATTAAAGAAACTGAACTGGGAATGACAGCCGATGTGGGCACTCTACAACGTTTGCCAAAGCTGCTACCACAAGGCATCGTTCGCGAATTAGCCTATACCGGCCGACCCTTTACCGCCCATGAAGCCAAACAGCTTGGTTTTGTTAATGACGTATTTGTCAGTCATGAAGCATTAATTGAAGGCGTTATGGCCATCGCCGCCCAGATCGCGGGTCACTCCCCCCTTGCGGTGATCGGTTGCAAGGAAATGTTAAATTACAGCCGTGACCACTCTGTAGAAGATAGCCTCAGATATATGGCTACCTGGCAAGCAGGCATGTTTCGACCTAATGATATGATGAAAAGCTTCGCCGCCAAAGCCAGTAAACAACCAGCCGAATACAAGGATATTTGGCCAATAGCGGACTTATTCAGTCATTCAATGAAGAAATAAATTTCACATTGCAAAAAAATACCCATGCTGTTTTCACAACATGGGGATTCTTGAACAATAAAAAGTTGAAACTAAAAACGAACGTATAGGCAGGCTTCAATCACGTCTTTCAGTTGTTGTGTGATCAACGGCTGTTTGTTTTCATCCAGTTGATATTCTG
>CAZBUC010000048.1:0-11915 GCA_964494965.1 uncultured Maribrevibacterium sp. | reverse complement strand
CTGCCTTGGGATGTGGGTAATGAAAACGCGGTTTTTTTCCGTGGTGTTCTGAATCCTGTTGTTTTTGGAGGTTTTGATTTTGCTGTGAGGGGGAAATAAGTAAAGGGCCGAATGTCGGCCCTTTTTTATAGCATGGATAAAGGTTAACCCATCAAAGGATCTGTGACGCCCAATACATGAATGGCAATCATGGCCAGTATGCCCGCCATAATCAGGTAGTAAATGGTCGGGATGATGGTCATGCGTAACATCTGCCCTTCTCGTCCAAGCAGTCCAACGGTAGCCGAGGCGGCAACGATATTGTGAATAGCAATCATGTTACCCGCTGCCGCACCGACCGCTTGGGCGGCGACCAACAAAGCACTCGATACGCCGATCAATTGCGCGGTGTCGAACTGGAATTGCGACATCATCAAGTTTGATACTGTGTTTGACCCTGCGATGAAGGCCCCTAACCCGCCGACCGTGGCAGCAAAGAAGGGATACACGTCACCCACGCTGCCAGCGACTAATTCCGCCATGGCACGTGGCATGGAAGTCAGATCGGCCATGTTGACGCCTGAGTTAATCAAGATACGCACCATAGGAATGGTAAAGAGCAGTACGAAACCTGCGCCTAAGAGGGTTTTCGAAGACTCACCCAATGCCGATTGAAATTCACTGAATTTCATACGATGCAAGAAGAAGGTCGTTAGGGCGACCAACACCATGATGCCACCCGGCAAGTAGAGAAATTGGATACTGCCAGAAACGCCCGTTTCACCTAGGATATTGCTCCACCCAAGTACCAGATTCTGGCTAAAAAAGGCTTTAACGTCTGCATTGACACGCGACAATACCAACAAAGCAGCAAGCAAAACATAAGGGAACCATGCCAGTTTCATTGACATAGGCGCTTTGCCGGTAAGTGTGTCCAGTTTAATTTCTATTTTACCCATCCACTCAACAGGCCATTCGCTTGCTTCTGCAAAGTCCCATTGTGTTTTTGGTAAAAGAAAACCGGCTTTGGCCGCGGGAACCACGATCAAGAGTCCTACTAGGGCACCAATCATGGATGGAAATTCTGGTCCTAAAAAGACGCCTGCCGCTGCATAAGGAATAACAAAGGCTAAGCCGGCAAATAAGGCAAAAGGCGCCATGGCTAAGCCTTCTTTCCATGAACGATTACGGCCAAAGAAACGGCTCAGCATCATCACCATAAATAACGGCATAAGGACACCGATTAAGGCGTGCATAATGGCCACTTCTGACGTAACGAGACGATAAAAAGTTTCCCAGTCAGATCCGTTTGCAACCAGTGTTTGCGTAATGCTGGCTTGATCAAGACCACCGGCAACACCCACTACGATGGGTGTTCCCACGGCACCAAAAGACACCGGCGTTGACTGAATCATCATGCCAACCATGACAGCACCAAGCGCAGGGAAACCAAGAGCAACCAGCAAGGGGGCTGCTACGGCCGCTGGTGTACCAAAACCGGAAGCGCCTTCAATGAAGCAGCCAAATAACCATGCCACTATGATGACCTGCACTCGCCTGTCAGGGCTTATGTTGGAAAAGCCACCACGAATCGCGGTAATGGCACCAGAATATTTGAGCGTATTCAGCAGCAAAATCGCGCCGAATATGATCCACAAAATGGCACCGGTCAGCACCAAGCCTTGCAAGGTCGATGCAAGGACTCGATTAAAGCTCATTTCCCAAGCAAGCAGTGCGATGGCCGCCGTGACTAAAAACACCATTGGCATCGCGCGTTTGGCAGACCAGTTTAGGCCAACCAGTAAAATAGCAGCCAACACCAAAGGGGCGAAGGCTAAGAGTGGAAAAAGGGTTGATTGCATAAGCATTCTCTTATTATTGGATTGTTAATGTTGTGCATAAGAAGCATATTGGTCTTACCAATTTACCTCCTTTAAATTTTATGTTAGGGCCTTGCCGTGCGTGAGTCAATAAATGCCTAACAAAATTAGACTTTTGTCTAACAAGGCAAAAAATAGTCACTCGAAAAGGGTGTGTTTTTTTGATTTAGCTCAGGTTTGCCTTAAGTATTCAGGTCGCCATTAAAAATATGAAACGGTATGATCGGTGGATTTTGATTCGACTTTTACGGATACGGATGCGTTTTATGACGACGGATATGATGTTTGTTTTTGGGTTGCTGGGCACGACTGTCATTTTATTTTTGAGCAATAAAATACGTATGGATACCATTGCGCTGATGGTGGTGATTGCTCTGGCTTTGTCTGGCGTATTGACACCGGCGGAGGCGGTATCGGGGTTTGGTAACGCCGTGGTCATTATGATTGCGGGATTATTTGTCATAGGTGAAGGTCTATACAAAACAGGCGTCGCCGCCGCCGCAGGTAATTGGCTGTTAAAAGTCGGCGGTGATAGCGAGCAACGATTGCTGATGTGTTTGCTTCCGGTGGTGGCGCTTCTGTCTGCGTTTATGAGCTCAACAGGGGCGGTAGCACTGCTGATCCCGGTTGTCTTGAGTATGGCACGTAAGTCCGGCATGCAGCCTTCTCGGCTGTTAATGCCGCTGGCGTTTGCGGCCTTGATTGGCGGCATGTTAACCCTAATAGGGACGCCGCCAAATATTATTGTCAGTTCACAAATGCGCGCGGCTGGTTTTGAGCCGTTTGGCTTTTTTGCCTTTACCCCCGTGGGTCTGGCAATTTTCATTGTTGGTATGTTGTATTTGGTGTTTGTCTCTAAATACTTACTGCCCAGTGCCAAGCAAGCGCCGTCGGAAGAAGTACGATCCAATTTAAAGGAATTTAATGCCCGATACGGGACTCACAACCAGTTGCACAAATTGATTGTGCAGCCTGAAAGCCCACTCGCTTTTCGCACACTGGCTGATGTGGGATTAAGAAGCGAATTTGAAGTAACCGTGGTGGGAATCGAACGACGGGGGAGCTGGCTGTCTAATTTGATGCCTGTCTTGGCAAATACTCAGTTAAAACACGCCGATATTCTGTGGGCTTATGGCGCCCCTAATAACATAGACAACGCCTGTCAGGCTTTACGGCTAGGTTGTTTGCAATACAAAGAAAATGAGTTGTCGCGGTTGAATGACATATTTGGGGTAGCGGAAGTCATTGTCCCTCCTCTATCTCGGTTATGTGATCGATCGATCAAAGACAGTCAGTTTAGAGAACATTACAACCTGAGTGTGATTGGGGTGCGACGTGACCTTGCGCCTTTGTCGACCGAATTCGCTCAAACCAAACTGAGAGCGGGCGACACGCTTTTGCTGGCGGGAAGCTGGCAACATATTCGCAATATTGAGCGCAAGCGTGATTTTGTGGTGCTGGACACGCCGACCGAAATGCAAGAAATCCCTGAAACCGCATCAAGAGCGCCAATTGCCTTGATGATCACGTTAGGGCTTTTATTGGCGATGACATTTGGTTGGGTGGCTAACTTAACCGCTATTTTAATTGCTGCCTTATTGATGGTTGTCACTAAGTGTTTAAGTTTAAACGACGCTTATAAATCCCTTAATGCCACCAGCTTGGTATTGATTGCAGGGATGCTGCCGCTGGCTCTGGCAATGGAAAAAAGCGGTGCGCTGAGCTACGTCGTCAACCTCTTGGCCGCTGAATACGGACAGGCCAGCCCTTTGTTTTTGTGCGCGGGCTTCTTTTTACTGACTACCTTGTTAAGCCAATTTATTTCCAATACAGCGACAACGGTTTTGGTTGCCCCTATTGCTTTGTCAATCTCACAAATGCTGAACATAAATCCAGAACCCCTTATGGTCACCGTGGCGATAGCGGCGTCTACCGCGTTTGCAACGCCCATTGCTTCCCCCGTTAATACCTTGGTTGTTGGGCCTGGGCAGTATCGCTTTGCTGATTTTGCAAAAGTGGGCATACCACTTCAAATTCTGGCTTTAATAGTCACTCTCGCTTTGGTGCCGATTGTGTTTCCTTTTTGATTTTTTGGCGGTTTTTTTTTCATTTTCGTTTAAAACGCGTATATTAGTTTTTTCTTCTTAAGAAACGATGAGCATTTTATAACGGATAAAGATCATCCCCTTATTGGTATGCATTTAGAGATAAACAAACCTTTACTGGGCATTTGCCGAGGCGCACAATCGTTCAATGTTTACAAAGAAGAGCACGTCCAAGAGTTGGACCATTAGTTCATCGTGCCAGACAAGATTAATGTTACCCATTTACTGGATCAGAATTTAGAGGCACTTTGCGCCTTTAACACCACGCATGCTAAAACGAGTTTAATACTACGACGAGCATCATCAAAGCGAATGAGTTTAAGCCAGAATGCGCTTAGACTTTATAAAGGATATTCATGTTTAATAATAAAAATGCGCTCTCTAAACGCTCTTTAGATCAAACCGTTATTGCGGTTGTCACCATAAATGAGCGTAACGACATTGTGTATGTTAACGAGGCCGCAGAAAAACTTTGGGGTTACCCAGAGTCAGAAATCATGGGCAAAAACATACGCATATTGGTACCTAAAGCCCACCAAGCCAATCACGATAGCTATGTAAATCGACACAGAGACACCGGCCAAGACCGCATTGTTGGTTCGGCAATCGAGCTGCAAATCGAGCGTAAAGACGGTTCTAACACTTGGATAAACATCACTTTATCTCAAGTGAAAATGGGTACCAAGCTTTACTATACGGCGTTTGCTCGCGACTGCAGCAAAGAACGTGACGAACGCTCAATGACAGAACAAGTGCTTGCCCAGGCCCACGACGGTGTTGTGACCATAGACAGCAAAAATCTGATTATCTTTGCCAATCCAGCCGCAGAAAAAATTTGGGGCTACAGCCAAGAAGAAATGATCGGAAAAAACATTAAGATGCTGGTGGCACCAGAACATCGCAGCGAGCACGACAATTATGTCAATCGCAATCGTGATACTGGGGTTAATCGTCTAATTGGTAAACCCATCGAGCTACCCGTGCACACAAAAAGCGGTGCTATTCGATGGGGTTTAATTACCTTGGCCAAAGTCATTGTGGGTAAAGAAACCCTGTATACGGCTTTTATCAAAGACGTAACTGACGAAGTGTCTCAACGAGAAGAGATTGAAATGTTGTCGCTGGTGGCCAATGAAACCAGCAATGCGGTCGTCATTACCGACCCTAAAGGAGAAATCCTTTACGTGAACAATGGTTTTCAGGTAATGACAGGTTATTCTCTGGATGAAGTCAGAGGTAAGGTGCCGGGTAAATTTCTCCAAGGCAAAGACACTGATCCAAAAACCGTTGCTAACATTCGCAATAAGCTCAGTAATAACCAACCGTTTTATGAAGAAATTCTTAACTATCACAGAGATGGCAGACCCTACTGGATTGCGATGTCTATCAATCCTGTGTTGGACAAACAAGGTAAAATTCACCGCTTTGTCTCCGTTCAAGCGGACATTACCGCCACCAAGCAATCAGCAAAAGATTCGTTAGACCGATTGTCTTTGATTAATGATTCTTTAATGGTTATTGAGTTTGAGCCAAACGGCACACTCGTTAACATGAATACACTGTTTCTTGAAAAAGTCGGCAATGCGGAGACCTCTAAAAAAGCCGCCAGGGACATTTGGGATCAGTTCCAAAAAGCTCAGAAAAAACAAACAAAAGGCGGCGCCAAAGAGCAGGCTAACCTTGTGGTGGAATTCTCAGATCAAAAAGGCGTTCATCGTTCCTTTGATGCCCAGGTGTGTGAATTACGTGATTTTTCTGACCAGGTAACACGCTACGTCGTGTTCGGCGTTGACATCACAGATCGTCAGATTGCTTTAAAAGAAACGCAGCAGGCAATGCAAGAGTTGCTGAAAGTAGGTAACCAAATCGGTGATATCGTTGGCAGTATTTCTGGTATTGCAGGGCAAACGAACCTTCTGGCTTTAAACGCAGCCATCGAAGCGGCTAGAGCGGGTGAAGCTGGCCGAGGTTTTGCAGTTGTTGCATCTGAAGTCAGAGAATTAGCAAGCCGATCCTCGGTATCCGCGGATCAGATCGGTAAACTGGTTGATACAACACGTGAACGTATTGATCAGCTTGCTGACTCGCTTGAGAGAATCAATCGGTAATGAAAAAACGAACAAAAAATACTCTATAATGATCATGTAAATGGGCACTAAAAATTAGAGGGGACGATGTTTGCCGTCGCTCCCCTCTTGCTATTAAATCCTTTTAATATTGACATACAAAAGATACCTCAAATGACGACCTTATATAAAACCCTTTTAGTCACCACGCTGATTACTTTAGTAGGTTGCAGCTCTTCACCAACCGGACGTAAACAGTTTGCTATCTTGCCTGACAGCCAAATTAATCAGATGGGAATGGAATCCTTTGTGGTGATGAAACAAGAAACGCCCGCCTCCACCGATACCCAACTCAAGCAGCAAGTACAATGTGTGACCGACAAACTTATTGCTACGCTGCCAGATAAATACCGCAATCAGGATTGGGAAGTGGTTTTATTTGATGACAAACAAGTCAATGCGTTTGCGCTGCCAGGCTATAAAATTGGCGTATATGCGGGCATGTTGGACGTGGCTCAAAATCAATCCCAACTCGCGGCCGTCATCGGGCACGAAATCGCCCACGTGTTGGCCCGTCATGGTAATGAACGTGTCTCAACACAACTGGCCACTAGCCAAGCGCTGGCTTTGGGTTATCAGCTGAGTGGAGAGGCGACACCAGAAAAAGCCGCCATCTTCCAAGCCCTTGGTCTGGGTGCTCAAGTTGGCATCATATTGCCCTTCAGTCGCGCTCATGAAACAGAAGCCGATTTATTAGGCCTAGCCTACATGTCTGAAGCCGGATTCGACCCTAGAGAAAGCGCTCAGTTATGGATAAATATGGCCGCAAAGGGAAGCAGCAAAACGCCAGAATTATTGTCTACGCACCCTTCTCATTCTACTCGAATTGACACTTTACAAAAAAACGTACCGCCTCATCTTGTGACATATGAGGCGCTAGTCGCCGATAACAAACAAGCGAATTGCTACTAGTGTTTAAATTTTACAGGATGTGATTGTGATGATCTTACTTCGATTCCAAAAACCTTGGTTCTTGAGCGTAACATGCTTTATCGCGCTTTTGTCTGCTAACACCTACAGTAACCAGGGCACACCATTGGCTAATTACTTTGCCGACACTTGGACCACCGAAGACGGATTACCACACAACAGCATTAATGCCATCGCGCAAACCAGCGATGGCTACTTGTGGTTTGCCACATGGGAAGGCGTAGCTCGGTATAATGGCAGTGAGTTTCGCTTTTTTGAGCGTTCTGAACACACGGGCATCATCGATTCTGGTACTCGAGCCTTAGTGCCCGATTCTGAAAATGGGTTATGGATTGCTGGGGCACGTGGTGGAGTCACTTACCGAAACGATCAACAATGGCAACCTCAACCGCCCGCTCAAAGCATGGTCAATCATGTATTAAAGGATACAGCGGGTAACCTCTGGCTTGCAGTGGAAGGCATGGGCGTATTTTTCAGGCCAACACAAGAATCTGACGGTGTGCTCCATTCCCATGAAGAAGTCTGGGTACTGAAAAACAAAAGCGCTTATCGCTTGCTGGAGGATTCTCAAGGCCGTATTTGGGCCGCAACCGATAGCGGTTTATATCACGTAAATGGCGACAACCGGCTGGACGTTCTGGCGCAATATAATCTACCCAATCGACAGGTGTATTCTGTTATAGAAACACGCGACAAAGAGCTGTTGGTTGCCACTAACCGAGGCGCGTATGTAATCAAAGACTCACAAGCCTTCCTGCTTCACCCTAGCTTGGCTGGAACTACCATCACCACATTGCTTGAAGATAAGCAAAATAATATTTGGCTTGGCACAGTCGATAAAGGCGTTTTTCGGTACGCTCACCAAAAAATCGAAAAACTGAGCGCTGATTCAGGTCTACCTAATAACCGAGTGCTGTCCATATTTCAGGATTTGGAAAACAGCATTTGGATAGGCACCAACGGAGGCTTATTACGCTTGCGTAATGCGCCTTTTAGCAGCTGGACAAAAGATCGCGGCTTAGTTGGGGATTATGTCCGAAGCGTTATCGAATTGTCACCGAGCAGCTTGCTGGTCGGCTCCAGCGATGGGCTTAGTATTATAGAAAATGGCATAGCCCACAGCGCACTAAATCAAAAAAGTGCACAAGTCTCGATATTGAGTTTTGCCAAGCGACGCGCGGGTGGCGTTTGGGTAGGCACCTATTTAAACGGCCTTATGATATGGCAAGATAACCAACTCATCCCTTTTTTAAACGAGCAAAATGGCTTACCCAGTAATGAGGTACGGGCAGCTGTTGAAGACAGCCAGGGTAACATGTGGATTGGTACAACTAATGGCTTAGTTCGACGCAATGCACAAGGTGAACAAACTCTTTTTACCCGTGAACAAGGTTTGCCAGGCAATTATATTATGGCGCTGTCGGAGGATAGCAAGGGTCAGATCTGGGTGGGGACTGGGGTCGGTGTTGCTATAATCACAGAAAATGAGATCAATACTCTCTCCATAAACACCATGGAAGGTGCAGAATATGCATTTGGTTTTTGGCCAGAAAAAGACTATGTTTGGATTGCCACAGACCGCGGATTAATTCGCTATCGACACAAAGATGGTCACCTAGGCTTAGTCGGCCGCAAAGCGGGGTTACCCATTGATAAGTTATTCCAGGTCATCAATGACAACCACGGTAGTTTATGGCTGACAAGTAATCGTGGTATTTGGCAAGTGCCTTATGATTCGGCTCAAGCCGTAGCCGATGGAAAGTTACAATACGTCGATTTTGAACATTTTTCCCAAAGCGATGGTATGACCAGCGCTCAAGCCAATGGGGGATCAAATCCGACCGCAGTCGTTATGAGCAATGGCACTCTGTGGTTTGCCACGGCAAAAGGTGTGTCTATGATAAATAGCTTACGCTTAACCGAAAAGGTCTCTCGCCCGCTGCCTCTGGTACTGGAATCTGTCTTTGTTGATGGTGAGCTCGTGGATTCAACCCAGAGTGCTACTTTTAAACCGGGTACAAGCCGAGTGTCTATACACTATGCCGGACTTGGCTATGTACTGTCTTCGCGTATCCAGTACCGCACCCATCTTGTCGGCTTTGAACAAGGCTGGTCTTTCCGAGACAAAGGTACGACAGCAGAGTACACCAATTTACCTCCAGGACACTACCAGCTTAAGCTGAGTGCGCGCTATCCTTATAATGATTGGACGCCTAGTGAAATCCTCTACGAGTTCACCGTACAGCCTTTTATTTGGCAAACAAAAGAAATGCAAATTTCTGCTATTGTGGTGTTGTTACTACTCTTAACCGCTGCTGTAAAGTGGCGCTTGCGTCAGCTGCAAGCCAACGAGTTGAGACTCAAAAAGCTGGTTGATAAGCAAACTTTTGCGTTGCAACAACAAACAGAAGAGCTTCGCTGTCTTGCCAACGAAGACGGCCTAACGCACTTGCCAAATCGTCGTGCATTTGATCGCTCATTAAGCAGTACTTTTGCCAATGCAAAGAGTCAAGGCACTTCTTTAGCCCTTGCTATTTTAGACATTGATCATTTTAAGGCGATCAACGATCACTACTCTCACCTCATTGGTGATAAAGCCATACAGCTGATAGCGAAAGAACTGCATGCATTGACGAATGAACATGTACATGTTGCAAGATGGGGAGGAGAGGAATTTACTTTGCTAATAGAAGGCGTTGGAGATCATCAAGCCATTTCATACTGTAATCATTTACGCGAGCAAATTGCTAATCTCGATTACACAGAGCTTGGCGAGAATTTCACTATGACAGTGAGTATGGGGTTAGCATTTTCCGAAAAAGTGACAAGCTATGAAGACCTATTGCGATCCGCTGACAAGGCACTATACAGAGCCAAACAAAAGGGTCGCAATAGGGTTGAACACATATAAAAAGAGGGTGTGTCAACACCCTCTCAAACAGTACAAAACAAACACATTATCGAGAAATCTCTGCCTTGTTCTGCAGTAACACTTGTTGCCCTTGTGTACTCATAGTAGCTTGAGTTTGGTTTAGGTAACGCTCGTAAGCAAGAATTTGCTCTTCCGAGACAGAATCCGCACCATTTTCAACCTTGTTCAAACGAATTAACACTAAATCACCGTTTGACAAGTTTTTCACTTGTGTTTCGGCGTTATCACCTTCCGGATGAGGCATAGCAAATGCCAATGCAGTCACTTCATCTTGACCACGTTGCGCTTGCTCGACCACACGCCATTCAGTATCAACGGAATCTTTAGCCGCTTCGGCTTTAGCTTTCAAAGACTCAGTGGCTTTTTCCTGAACAACAATAGACGTAATTTGCTCAACGGTTTCTTCAAATGACATGAGAGAAGCGGCCTTGTAATCATTTAGATGAATCACTACCACTTCGTCATCATTTAACTCAATCAAATTGCTGTTCAATTTATCTTCAAGAATGGTCGGACTGAACGCTGCGGCAATCACCTCAGGATGGCTGGTGATAAGATCTGTCCCGCCATTACGGTCAAAATATGCGCTTTGCAGAATGTCTACACCATACTCTTTAGCAAGCACGTCTAGCTTATCACTAGCATAAGCAAGGTCAGTGATGTCTTCATGCGCGGTTAACAGAGCATCTCTAGCTTTGGTTTCTCGTAAGGCTTGTTGCAAGGTATCCTTTTGAGATTCAAAGCTTGGTACATCGGCTTGCGTGATGGCTTCTAAACGAATGAGATGAAAACCAAATTGGGTTTGCGCCAATTCAGTAGCTCCTTCTTCCATAGAAAACAAAACGTCATCGAAAGCTGGGTCAATAGTACCCGCTGCAACGTACCCTAAATTCCCTCCCTCATTTTTTGAGCCAATATCATCTGAATATTCCGCCGCTAAAGCAGAAAAAGACTCTCCTGATGATAGTCGCGCTTGAATCTCATCAACCAGCGCTTGCGCCTCGTCGTCACTGCGCTCAGAAGTGTCTATAAGGATGTGCGAAGCTAACCTTTCTTCTTGTGGCATAGATGCGATAGACGCTTGATATTCATTTTGCAGTTCGTTATCACTGATTTCGATTTTGTTGTAAAAATCCGCACTGGAAATAACCACGTAATCGACTTTAACCTGCTCTGGCGAAGTGAAATTTTGTTTATTTTCTTCGTAATAGGCGCTCAGTTCATCGTCAGAAGCACTTATGGTTTCCGCTTCATTTGCCAATGAAAAAGTCACGTAATCATAGGATCTTTGCTGAGATTGCAATTTAGCTACGCTGTTTACTTGATAAGGAAGAACAAATTCAGAACCGGCAATGGCATTACGTGGCTGTTGAATCAAAACGTCCTGCTTAATACGCTCTTTAAAAGCAAGTGGCGTAAATCCAAGAGAGCGTATGAAATTAAGGTATTTATTTTGGTCAAATGCCCCATTGGTTTGAAACTGTTCTGCTTGCAGTAAATAGGTGTCTACTTGAGCATCAGACACACCCAAGCCTAATTCACGCGCTTGGTTAGACAATACAACTCGTTGAATCAATTCATCAAGAGCACGACGCTGCAGAAGATTGTCTTCTAGTAGTTCCGGATTAATGTCTCCTTCCATCATAGAAATCAACTGGCGACGCTGAGTTTCCGCACCTTGTAACATTTCGGTACGGCTAATCTCAACACCGTCTACTTCTGCAGCGGTCTCGGATGACGTAAAACTTTGCACTAACGCATCAATACCAAATAGAGCAAAAGTCACAACGATAAAACCGACAATGATCTTTACCACAATGCCTTGAGACTTATCTCTTATATCCTGGAGCATTACTGCCTCCAATTAAGTTAATTAAATGACCAATAAAAAAGGTGTATCCTGACTAGAATACACCTTTTGTGTCTAATGGCGGAACAGACGGGACTCGAACCCGCGACCCCC
>CAZBUC010000047.1:4176-11930 GCA_964494965.1 uncultured Maribrevibacterium sp. | reverse complement strand
TTGTTACAGGACGCTTATCTTGTTAAAAACCCCCATCCTATTGGCAGTAAAAACACCTTGATGATGTCGCCCTTGAATACTGCTTATGATGTCGCTCACGCCAATATTCATGCTTACTTATCTGACGTACAACAACGCTTCGGGTTTTACGATATCTTCTTGGTTAATCATCAGGGTGATCTTGTGTACAGTGTTTTTAAAGAAGTGGATTACGCAACGTCACTCGGCACTGGTCCTTTTAAAAACAGTGGCCTTGGCGAGGCCTTTTCTCGATCGAGAAATCAAAATACCAACCAAGTCACCGTGGTGGATTTTGCGTTTTATCTCCCGTCTTATAATAGCCCAGCCGCTTTTATAGCGGCCCCCATGCTGGATGAAAAAGGGCAAAATCAAGGGACCATTGTGGCTCAATTTCCGCTGCAAAATATGAATCGCATCATGAATGAACGCGCAGGGTTAGGCCAAACGGGTGAAACCTATTTGATTGGTAATGACCTGTTAATGCGCTCTGACTCTTTTTTATCGCCCGACACTCACAGCGTTATTGCGTCCTTTTTAAAACCAGAAACGGGGAAGGTCGATACGGTCGCGGCTAAAGAAGCGCTGTCAGGAAAAACAGGCATCCAAATTATCAAGGACTATAACGATCATCCTGTATTGTCGGCCTATGCTCCCCTGGAATTTGCAGGGTTACAATGGGCTATTTTGGCAGAGATCGATGAGAAAGAAGCCTTTGCCGATGTTCGATGGCTGTATGTCTTTACCGGAAGTTTGCTAGTTTTCACCCTTCTTACGGTCATTGTGATTGCTCTTTATGTCGCCCGTTCTGTGCTCATTCCGATTGGGGGCGAACCCAAGGACATTCAGTCGATTGTCGAACAGGTGGCGGCTGGCAATTTAACCCATGACTTTGCATTAACGGGCAAAGAAACCGGTATTTATCGATCACTTGCCACCATGGTGACCGATCTTAGGCAGTTAATTCGACATATCACCACGGCAGCGGAAGGCCAGGCAAGTACAGCCCTCGAGCTAGCGTCGACCACTGAACAAGCAAACAACAACCTCAGTGCGCAACACCAAAGCACCATGCTGGTGGCCACTGCGATGCATCAAATGTCTGCCAGTGTGAACGATGTGGCACAAAACACTTCACACGTTGCCGAGTCGACCAAACAGGCGCGAGCCGCGGTGATATTGAGTGCGACTCAAGTGTCTGACGTTTCCGAAAGCATCCAAAAAGTCGCCCTTACCTTGTCCGACGCCGCAGCGAAGGTCGACAAGGTGAATAACAGAGCAAACGATATCTCCAGTGTTTTGCAAACGATCAAAGGCATTGCAGACCAAACCAACCTACTTGCTTTAAACGCTGCCATAGAAGCGGCAAGAGCCGGTGAGCAAGGAAGGGGCTTTGCCGTGGTGGCGGATGAAGTACGCACGCTCGCCATGAACACTCAAAAAGAAACCGAGCAAATCGCCCACATTATCCAAGCGCTTCAGCAAGGCTCTAATGACGCCAAGAACACTATGAATCTTAGTGTTGAAAATGCGAACCAAGTGGCACAAACCACGTTGAACACCGTCGCTAGCTTGAAAGAAGCCGTTGACTATGTGGAGCAATCTTCCGATATGTTGTTGCAAATCGCGAGCGCAGCCGAACAACAATCCAGCGTAGCTGGTGAAATAAATGAAAATATCCATTCGATTAACACCATGTCCACGGAGAACGAACAAGCCATTGGGTACATAGCAAGGGCCAGTGAAGAGTTAGCCAACCTTTCGGAACAGCTGAATCAAGTAACTAAGAAGTTCCAATCATGATGGTGCTAAGAAAATTCAAATAAAGCAAAAGAGGTTAACCACCGCTCGGTGCGGTGGTTTGTAAGGTTGCGATCCTTTTTTGGCTGGCCGTGTCCATAACACCAACCCATTTTTTGGTCTGTTGATTGAACTTAGCAAGTTGCTTTTTGGGCACAGACAAGGCCATTGGAAGGTTTGCCTTCATAGCGTTCACAGGCCTGCCATTCACATGCAGTTCAAAGTGGAGATGTGGGCCGGTTGATCGGCCTGTATTTCCTGAGAGAGCGATACGCTGACCACGTTTTACCGTGTCTCCGCGTTTAACTAAGTGGCGATTAAGGTGTAAATAGCGGGTCTTGTAGGTAGAGCCGTGCTGGATTTCAATGTACTTTCCAGCGAAAGGATGGTTTTCAACTCGAGTGACTACACCATCGCCAATAGTCAGCACTGGCGTACCGATCGGCATGGCAAAATCTGTACCGTTGTGGGGTGCAATACGGCGCGTCACTGGGTGTAGACGAGTAGGATTAAACGACGAGCTGATTCGAAACGTTTGCTCGTGAGGAAGTCGTCTAAATGCACGAGTCAAACTCTCGCCTTTCATATCGTAATAATTACCGTCTTCAAACAAAAAGGCCGTGTAGGTTCTTCTATTCTGTTGAATGCGAATGGCTTCTATGTTGGTCTGCCCTGTTGGCGTGCCTTCAACGAACTGGGAGCGACGGACTACTTGAAAACGATCACCCGCGCGAATTTGACGGCTAAAGTTGATTTGTTCACCCATTAGCTTATTTATTTCAACAATTTCCGCTTTGCTCAAACCTGCATTAATGGCAGAAACGTAAAAGCTGCCGTGGATTTCACCGGCAATAGTTTCTTGCTCCCACACACCTGGGTAAATTAACTCCTCAAATTCAAACATGGTGTCATCGACACGCCGATATATGATGCGATTACCGGCATGAATAAAGAGCTCCATCTCTAGAAGAGCGGAAGTTTGAGGGTCTTTCAGAAAAGTTAAATAATTGCCAGGGCGAATAATATCTAACGCCAACACTTGCTCGTCGGCAGCCAACACTTGGTACATGGTGTTTTGACTGATATTAAATTTATTGAAAATCGTACTCAGGGTGTCGCCATCTTCAATCGCATAACGAATAACTTGAGGCTCTTCATCGGCCAGCTCTGCAGACTCAGAGACATCCTGCGTGGCAACAAGACCGTCAGGCACTTCCACAGAACTGTCAGACACTTGCACAGGACTGTCAGGCACTTCCACAGGCACATCGGTAAGCTCAAGCATGACAGAATTAGGAGCAGGACTAAAATCGATATCCGTCTGTTCACCTTGTACGACACTTTGGTAGTCATCAAAAACGATGATATCAAACGAAACATCGTCATTAGATGAATCCACCATAAAGACAGCAAACACAAACAAAGAAGCGGCAATGATCAACGCCATTAAATGAGGTAAAGGTAATAGCGAGATCAACCTACTGAATAATGTTCTCCTTCTCAATTGCATAAAAAATCAACAACCCAATTATTTATCTGACATACTAAAATTAAGGTTATTATGACCGTGTTAACTCGGTAATTGCAATATTCAGAGTCCGGTGTTTCGCTTTACGCCACCCCCCCTGCTACCACATTTATGCTGCAAAGCGATTATTCAGCCTCTCATGTGATTTTACACTCTATCTACCGGCCATATCAGCCCCAAAGTCAGACCAATCAGTCAACATTGAAGAGATGTAACTCACCGACTCTTATTCAAGTTGACAAAACCAAGGCCATTAATGATAATAATTATCATTAATTAAGGAGTTATAGATGAAAAGTCTGACAACAAAAACCACTCAAGAAGAACCAAACTGCTCCCCCAAAAAAATAAACACTCACAACCAATACGTCAGAATTTCCAGTGAAGCATTAATGGCCGGCCACAAACGCGTCGAGATACTGCATGATAACGAGATTTATCAACTATCACTCACCAAAAGCAGAAAACTCATACTTACTAAGTAATGAGCTTTTTGCACTTCGCCGAATCATGGCTCCTCCTTCCATTTTAATGGCTTTTTATTTCAGAAGTATTGTCATTTCATGTAAATAAAGTGATAATCATTATCATTATGTTTACATAAAATTAACCCTGTTCAGCCAGCCACTTGTTAAATAGCCAGCGACAACATGGGTGCATCCTGTAGCGCATGACGCACTGGATGCAGTCTTGTCTGTAACCGTTAACATTTGGAGTGGTAAATGAAACATCTAAGATTAAAGCTGTTGGCGGCTTCAATCTCTTCCATCACGGCTTTGGCGCAGGCCAACGATAGCGTATGGCTTGATAACATGGTGATCAGTGCTTCTGGGGTCGAACAAAAAATTGTCGACGCACCAGCAAGTATCACGGTAATTTCACAAAAAGAACTCAAATCCAAACCCTACATGACCTTGCTGGACGCTGTACGTGATGTTGAAGGTGTCGATGTAGGGGAAACCACAGACAAAACCGGTCAAGGTGGCATCAGCATTCGCGGCATGGGCGCCGATTACACTCTTGTTCTGATTGATGGCCGTCGACAAAACAATGTCGGTGATCTTTATCCGAATAACTTTGGTGGCAACCAGTTCAACCACGTTCCACCACTTGATACGATAGAACGTGTCGAAGTAATACGTGGTCCAATGTCGACGCTCTACGGCGCTGATGCCTTGGGTGGTGTCATTAACATTATCACCAAAAAAATCACCAATAAGTGGACAGGGTCGCTGACTCAAAGCCAAACATTTGAAACAAATGATGACTTTGGCAATGACAGCACCACAGATTTCAGCCTTTCAGGACCACTAATCGAAAACCGTTTAGGCGTGAGTCTACGCGGCAGCTTATATAATCGAGATGAATCCAACCCCGAATATGCCTCTATAACCGACCCGTCAGGTACCATTCACAACCGTAGCTTAGGCTTTGGTAGTGGCGGTCGTACCGTGGATAATGAAAATAGCAACCTAGGTGTAAAATTCAATTATCGAATCGATGAGCGACAAGATGTTACCTTTGACTATGAAACATCCAAGCAGGTCTATGACAATACACCGCGAGCAGATGGTTCTTACCCGCTAGGCACCAAGGATGAAGTCAACTCCATCACACGCGCTACTCGAAACGTGGTTCAACCGCGTGTGGGCTATGCTGCTGACCAAGAATTTACCCGCGATCAATTTTCTCTTCGTCATGAAGGCCGCTGGCGCCTTGGTAACAGCGATCTAAGCCTACATCATGTAGAAACAAATAATAATGGTCGCACCTTGCCTTTCACTGTCCAGGAACGTCAAAGACTGCAAAAAATGTACGACGATAATGGCTCAAGCTGGGATGGCATAAGAGACCAGGTCGAATCTACTTTTTTGCCGCGTCCTAAGCGCATCATGGAAACACGTCAAACCACTTATGATGCTAAGTTCGATACCCTGATGGGAGATCACTTAGTCGTGTTTGGTGGTCAGTTTATTGATGCTGAAATGGAAGACGGTGTGTTCGGCATGAATGGCAATGGCTTTCAGGCTGGCACAGTACAACCCCACAAACAATGGGCATTATTCGTTGAAGACAACTGGGAAATGACACAAGACTTGAGTTTGACAGGGGGTGTTCGTTATGACAAACACGATGTCTTTGGCAGTAATGTCAGCCCACGACTTTATAGTGTTTGGCAAGCCAATCCAGATTGGACTCTTAAAGGTGGTGTGAGCACGGGTTATAAAACCCCAAAAACCAGTGATTTATTCCCCGGTATTACTGGTTTTGGTCGTCAGGGCACCATGCCTTTTGTCGGAACCCCCGACTTGCAGCCTGAGACCAGTATCAATACCGAGTTGGCCGTCTATTACACCCACCAACAAGGTCATAACTTCAATGCCACAATATTTAGTAACCAATTTAAAGATAAGATTGCCAGTGGCGATAATGTCCCAAATTGTGAAACCTCTTCTGTCGCAGGCTGTGCAGATATAGGCGGAGGTTGGGCCGATTTGGGCTTTACCAGCTTCTCCCAAAAACAAAACATTGACCGTGCGTCAGTCAAAGGTATTGAGCTTGCAGGGCGCTATTGGATAAACCCAGCTTGGTCAATAAAAGGCAACTACACCTTTACCGATTCAGAACAAAAAAGTGGTAATCAAGCGGGGCAGCCGTTAACAGGCACAGCTAAACATATGCTGAACACCACGTTAGATTGGAAAGTAAACTCAGATTTGAATGTCTACTTGTCCATGGAAGCTCGCTCTAAACGTTACCGCAGCTGGGATGAAGACGCTGATGCAGCGCTTTATTACAAGGATTATGAAATTTTCCACCTAGGCAGCTCTTATCGTGTTAATGACCATCTAACACTGCAAGCACGCGTCAATAACTTGCTTGATGAAGACTTCACGTCATACCAAACCAGTTTTTCTCAAGAGGCGAATGGCACTTATACACCAACGTATAACGATGACTATAACGTCAAAGCAAAAGCACGCAGTGTATGGCTCTCGGCCAATCTTAGCTTCTAATGCGCTATTGATGTAAACATCACATTACTGCCCACCCCATCTGTCGAAAACTTTTTTACAGATAGGGTGGGTATTTTTAAGCCGAACTTGAACAATTGTTTTCGGTATCTTCTGATAAAAAGCAGGAATTCGGGTCTTTTTTTCCAATTTTTCATTAATTTACAGTACTTTACAGTATTGAACCTTTTATGAATTTGACAATTATTCTCATTATTATTAGATTAAACATTCGTTTATAGGTGCGTTTTTTCGGCGTTTAACACACAAAAGAGAGTGGCATATGAATAAAAAATGGTTGTTCAGCATTGGGCTTTTAATGAGCGCGAGCTTTCCGGTTTTTGCGGAAGAGCCTGTAAAAATCGAGCTGAACTTGCCCACTATAGAAGGCTCCACCTCCTATCGTCCCTATGTCGCTGTCTGGGTGGAAAACGACCAAGGAGAGGTGGTTAAAAATTTAGCGCTATGGAGTAAAGAGCCGGATTGGTTAAAAGACATGAGACGCTGGTGGCGAAAAACAGGGCGTTACGGTGGGACTGATATTGACGCGGTTTCCAGTGCTACTCGCCGTCCTGGCACCTATGAACTGAGCTGGAATGGCTTAGACGCTAAGGGCGACCAAGTACCCACTGGCCGCTATACGGTTCACATTGAGGCCGCTCGTGAACATGGCAGTCGCAGCTGGGTTAACACGGAAATAGAGCTGGGCAAAAATCCACAAACACACGTTATTAAAGCCAGCGAAGAGTTAGGCATTATTCAGGTCACGACAGGAGTTGCACAATGAAAGCAGTAAAAAATATCGCCCGAATGGCGGCCATTACTTTGGCGCTAGTCAGCACCCACACCTTCGCTCACCCTATGTGGATGCTGCCCAGCGAGTTTAACTTATCGACCGATGAGGGACATTGGATTACGGTAGATGCGACCGCATCACACGGTGTTTTTAGTTTTGATAAGCCAGTGAGTTTAAATAATGTCACTGTGTACCGTCCTGCTGGCGAGCGCCAACGCATGGGGCCTTATTACAAAGGTCAAAGACGCAGTGTTTTTGATTTGCAGTTGAACGACCTAGGTACTTACAAGGTTGAGTTGAAAGCCCCAGAGCGCTTTATGACTCGTTATGTAATCGGCGGCCGCGACACTCAACGCCGTATCATGGCAAACAAACAAGAAGCCAAAGACCAATTGCCTGAAGGCGCACGTGACGTCACAACGATAGCCATGCAAAATATCAGTGTGTTCTATGTGTCACAAAAAGCGCCTACTAGAACCGTGCTAGAGATAACAGGTAAAGGCTTTGAAATGGACGCGATTACTCACCCAAGCGACATTGTCGTCGGTGAATCAGCGACTTTTCGCTTCACCTTTAATGGCGAGCCTTTGGCCGACGC
>CAZBUC010000047.1:0-4166 GCA_964494965.1 uncultured Maribrevibacterium sp. | reverse complement strand
TGCTGGGCAGCTTGAAGTCGTACCTCATGGCACGGCATACCGATCTTCTCGCCAACAACTTGAACTGGTCACCGATGCCGACGGTCGTGTCAGCTTTACTCCAGACATAGCCGGTCCTCATTTATTGTCCGCGAATCTTCGCTTTAACGGTGACGGCGTCCTCGCAGACCAAAGGGCAGTCAATTTTCTATTCTCGTTTGAAGCGATACCAGAATGATGCTAAGCCGACAAATTAGCCTGTTAGCCTTGCTCTTTGGGCTATTTTTCCTTGGCTCGTCGTCCGCATGGGCACACTATCCTTATATGGACTGTGCCCGTGAAGGTGAGGGAATACGTTGCAACATTGGATACAGTGACGGCAGCTTTGCGGTTGGAAGCGATGTCGTTATCTATGATTATGACGAAAAAGAAGTGGCTAGAGCCACGTCTAATGAACATTCCAGTGTCTATTTTGATTTTCCCAAGGGCGAGTTTTTTATTCAATTTGATGCAGGTCATGAAGACCCTGCAGAATTTGACTACGTGGAATTACAGTAATGCCAGACTCAAGGCCATTAACCTTTCCCAGCACGGAAACACCTACCGGAGCAGATATCGAAATCGTGATGCCAGACGATGGCAAGCGCGAGTCTCTGTGGGTCTGGTTATTGATCGTCGCTGTACTGTCGTCGGGCGCACTGGGTATTTGGCTGCGCCAAGACACGACTCATCAACGACCTTATGTCTCCCTCGCGCCAGCTCAGTCTCAACAGTTAATGGCTTTATCGATTGCTCACGAAGAGATTGTCTTCCTCACGGAAAAGCCTTGGCCCACTCCGGCTGACTTAGCGCAACTGGGGGTAGAGTTGTTTGCTCCCTCCCCTAGCCATCAATGGCATCAGCCTGAAAATGATTGTTACCAATGGATGTCACAAAAACAGACGGGGGATTTTCTACTGCGTATGTCAGACGGTAGGATTTTTTATCATCCAGGAAAAGCAGACCGATTATTACACTGCACCCCAGATGAGCATTGGATATTAATGGATAATTAAGTGTATGAATAAGTTCCTTTTACTGTGTTTTTTGTTGTTCACCTCGACCCTTAGTCTTGCAGATAAACTGGTTGTAGGAATCACCTTGCATCCTTATTACAGCTACGTGAGTAAGGTCGCTGGAGACAGAGCCGAGGTGCTGCCACTCATTAGCGATGGCTTCAATCCTCATAATTACGAGCTACAGCCTGCGGATTTGAGCCGGCTGTTAAACATGGATGCACTGGTCGTTAACGGTATTGGCCATGATGAATTTGTGATGAACGCACTACAAGGGCTTGAATTGCCAAAACTTACGATAATAAACGCCAACAAAGATTTACCCTTATTGTCATCCGGTAGTGGCAATGCCAACTACAATCCGCACACCTTCGTGTCTATTGATGCGGCGATACGTCAGATTTATACCATTGCTCGTGAGTTAGGCAAGCTGGACCCAAACAATGCCAGTTACTTTCAAACGAATGCACTAGGGTATGCCCGTGAATTACGAGCAATGAAGAATCACTACCTGACCGACATTCTCGAACTCGACCTTGCTGGTATTCGTATCGCCAGTACACACAATGCGTATGGTTACTTATTGCAAGAATTTGGGATTGGAATTGATACCGTTATTGAGCCTGCCCATGGCGTAGAGCCAAACGCGACTCAACTACAAGATACGATCAATAGAATCCGCACCGCCAACATTCGTGTGCTTTTCACCGAGCTAGACATGGAAAACCGCTATGTAAAAGTCATCGAAGAAATGACTGGTATAGGTATCTACCATTTCTCACACATGACCCATGGTGATTATGATGTGGACATGGTTTCCAGAGAAATGAATCACAATCTCTCTACGCTCACCAAGGCGTTGAAAACGGCCGTGGCAGCACCATGAACATCAAAGGGCCTTCCGTTGAAATACGAGATCTGTCTTTGCAGCTTAACCGCGTAACCCTGCTTCATCCCTTAAACGCGCATTTTAAACCGGGCCGAATGCATGCCATCACAGGCCCAAATGGCGCAGGCAAATCGTCACTGATTAAGTGCTTGCTAGGATTGATGCCCCATTCCGGCGAAATTCGTCGGCATTGGCCGAGCCGTCCAGGCACGATTGCCTATGTCCCTCAGCAAACGGCTTTTGAACCCTCGTTACCGGTCACGATTGAAGAATTTATGCTGACCTCGGTGACCCGCTGGCCGATGTTTTTCAAGCGTAGAGCCGCTGAACAGCAAGCTATTCAGCAGTTATTACAGCGCGTCGGTTTAGAAAACAAAGCGCATTTACGTCTGGGGCAACTTTCTGGTGGGGAGCGTCAGCGACTTCTTTTTGCTCAAGCTTTAGAGCGCAACAGCCACCTTTGGTGTATTGATGAACCCATGACAGGGTTAGACCAGCAAGGTCAATCACTCATCACGACAGAAATGGTCAAACTACGAGATCAAGGGGCCACCCTCTTTGTGGTGCACCATGATATGGACTGGATCAAGCAACATGCCGATGAGCTTTGGATCATTGAAAACGGCCTAAAACAGCAGATCACACTACGCCCATTCGACCCACGACCTCTTACTAAGCCGACTAAAACGGAAGAGGCCTTTGCCTAATGGAAGCACTTCGTCAATTCACTTTTTCACTCTTTGAGTCGGGTTATTTACCGGCCATGTTTCAGTACAGTTTTTTAACCAATGCATTAGTCGCGGCCTGTATTATGGGGCCCTTACTGGGCGCGCTCGGGCCCTTGGTTGTGGTAAAACGGCTGGCGTTTTTTTCTGAAGCCGTCGGTCATGGCGCACTAACTGGGGTCGCCATTGGCATTTTGCTTGGAGAACCCGCGACTCAACCCCTCGTCGCTCTATTCTGTTTTTGCATTCTGTTCGCCTTGCTACTGCACTGGATCAAAAGCCGGACAGATATACCCTACGACGCCTTGGTCGGTGTATTTCTATCCTTTGCCATCGCATTAGGTGCCGCTTTACTGCTTTATGTGGCCAAACGTGTGAACGTGCATATTCTAGAAAATGTCTTGTTCGGCTCCATCTTAACGGTGCAAGACATAGACATTGCCGTACTGTTAACCATCGCTGTCTTTTCTATCGGACTCTTGCTCTACACAGGTAACCGCGCTTTGTTGGCCAGCTTATCACCCGATCTGGCTCGCACAAGGGGAGTGTCTGTTCGGCTCTACGATTATGCCTTTGTGTTGCTTATTGCTTTGGTCACGGTGGCGTCTGTCAAAGTCGTTGGTGCTATTTTAGTCGGAGCTTTACTGCTCATACCGGCCACCGCCGCTCGCCTTATTAGTCGAAATGGCCGTGAGTTTTTCTGGTACTCGGTGGGGTTTTCTACCGTGAGTTGCCTACTCGGTATTTTGCTGCCTATGGCTGGCGCTTTACCTATTCCTTCTGGTGCCGCCATCGTGATGATAGCGTCCGCCTGTTTTGTCATGACTTTGGGAATACGTCGATGGAGAAATATACAATGAGATGCATTTTGTCACTGGTCTTGCTGATGACTCTAGCAATGCCTTTTTCCTTGCACGCCACGGAAGGCAGAGTGGTCAGCATAGTACCGGTTAATCATTTAATTGCAGAGGGTTTGCTACAAGAAACCAACCTAAAAGCGCATTTCTTAGCCCCTACTCGTTTGCCTATTAATCGTATTCCGGGCTGGTTACGCCAAGTTAATATTGACGAATTGGAACCGGCGGATGTCGTGCTGACCATAGAATCTGTTTGGCCCTCGTTACCGCTTTATACATTAATGCGCGCTGTTTCGATTCACGTTATACCCATTGATTTAGCAACTGAACTGTCACCGGGTGGGGCGCGTGTATTGAGGTTCCCAGACGCTACTGGGACGGAATATTTCTGGTTGGATTTGAATAACCTCATCCAAATGGTCAATGTGGCGGCGAAAGATCTGTCGCGCGTTTGGCCTACGGAATCAGCCAAGATAGAACAAAACCGCTTTCATCTGCAGCGCGCCATTCAGCGAACCCAGCTTCGCATTGACCATCATTTGCTTGAGCGAGGCATTGAGACGCTTAGTGTCTCTGACGAGAGGTTGGCCCCTTTAGCGCACTCTTTGAGCCTGCCCATCGGCTCAGAAGGCCACAATTTACAGCTCACCTTATTATCAAC
>CAZBUC010000046.1:364-11935 GCA_964494965.1 uncultured Maribrevibacterium sp. | reverse complement strand
AAGCTCGAAAGTTAAAAACGAATTGTCTCATGAGAAAGACTTATTCGCATCTTCCGTAGCGAAATTTGAAAAACTTCATACAGTAGTAATTAAATAATGCTGAGGTTGCAAGTGTGGAAAAGAATAATACTGTCAAGAAAGTGTAGAAATGAAACTAAAATAAACGGAAAGACACCAAAAAAAACGCTCAAAACAAACACATAGAAAAATATGTAAAAAATGAATAAATTTTAAAAAAAAGCTTTTCGATCAATCATAAAAGGCTTTTTTATCTGCTCTAAAAATGCGCGTCAACGCCCCAAAAATAGGCGTTTAGCCGTCAAACTAATCTTTTTAAATAGATATTAGGTCTAATGATTTGTTATGTAATTAAAGTGGGTTTATTAATTTATAGGTCTAAATAGTTTTTAATAAGGCAAGAATTAAAAAAGTCTTTTAAAGATTATTGGATTAAATAGGGAGTGTGATGCTATTTATGACAATCTTGTTGTTTGACGTTAGTCTGCCAATAGCATTTATGGTTGGTCTACAGTGAGTTTGGAATCGGCTGTAGAGTACTCGGTATGTGTGATAGTGAACTTGATTATTGCTAGACCTTGTGCTTTCTTTAAATCATCAGTTCTGAATTGCCCTGTCGCTTTAATAACTTCTTGTTTTAATGGCTTATTGCTCTGACAGTCTGCTGCATTAATGTCTTACTCTTGTGAGAACGTTTTGCGGTTTTTGGTGTCAAAAAATAATAACTATACGAGCCCTTTACACATCATTAGGGCCTAGCTAAGAGAGAGCTTGAATGTCGAATGACCATTTATATGATAGCGCGCCTTGGACACCCTTTTATGGTGTTGCAAAAAACACTGTAACCTCTGCCAACAGTGCAGAGGAAGCGCATTTTTCCAGTATCCCCGCGATGATAGTAGCGGCGGCAGAAAGGTATAAAAACCAGACTGCCTTCACCACTTGCATGCCTAATGGTATGAATGGTCATTTAACCTACGCCCAAGTTGATGAGATGTCGGATGCATTTGCTGTCTATTTGCGGGAAAGTTTGGGGTTAAATGCGGGTGATCGTGTTGCGGTGCAAATGCCGAATTGTTTAGCGTTACCTGTTGCGGCTTTTGGGATTCTCAAGGCAGGTTGTGTTTTGGTGAATGTTAATCCTTTATACACTCGTCGAGAAATGGCTCACCAGTTTAACGACTCTGGTGCGACAGCCTTGGTCATAGTCGATATGTTTGCTGATAAGCTGGAAGATATATTAGCCGATACTTCAGTAAAACATGTGGTATTAACCTCGATCTCCCAATGGTTCTCACCGCTTATTCGTGGTGTTTTAAACTTAGTCCTCAAGTATTGGAATAAGGCCATTCCAAAGCACAATCTTAATGCTCAAGTACTGGATGCGGCGATTGAGATAGGACGAAAACGTAAGGCGGAAAAGCGTCTTGACGTGGCAGCCTATTGGCAAGACATTCAACGAGAAGACACGGCCTTGCTGCAATATACGGGCGGAACCACAGGCGTTAGCAAGGGTGCTGAGCTAACCCATGGTAATTTGCTGAGTAACCTTGAGCAGGTCAATTCTGTGGCTGGTGGTCATATAGAAGCGGGTACAGAGTGCATTTTGACCGCGTTGCCAATCTACCATATTTTTGCTTTTACAGTGAATTTGTTGGCTTTTTATCACAAAGGCGCCCACAACGTCTTGGTACCCAGTCCACGTCCTATCCAAAACTGTCAGCGGGCTTTTGATAACTATCCCATTACTTGGATATCGGGTGTAAATACGCTGTTTAACGCCTTGTTAAACGAGGAATGGTTTACGGTTTACCCTCCTAAAACGATGAAGGTCGCGTTAGCGGGAGGGACAGCGCTGCATAAATCAGTTGCGGAACGTTGGCGCACTGTGGTGGGAACGCCTATTGCCGAGGGTTATGGCTTAACAGAAAGCTCTCCTGTTATTTGTTTTAACCCAATCGGCCATGAGCGGGCAGACAGCATTGGTATACCTGCTCCTTCTACTGAAGTACGTCTTGTTGATGACAACGGGGTGACAGTAGGGCTAGGTGAGCCGGGTGAAATTATTGCTCGAGGTCCTCAAATCATGAAGGGTTATTGGAATAGACCAGAAGAGACCGCGCAAACTCTGAAAGACGGCTGGTTATATACGGGGGATATCGGCACCATGTCTGAAGATGGCCATTTTCATATTGTGGACCGTAAAAAAGACATGATTTTGGTCAGTGGTTTTAATGTCTATCCCAATGAAGTGGAAGATGCCATCGCAAGATTAACTCAAGTACAAGAATCCGCCGTGATTGGCGTACCGGATGACCAAACGGGCGAAGCGGTCCATGCCTATGTGGTGTTAAGGGAATCTGGTTTGAGCGCACAAGATATTATTAAGCACTGCAAAACAGAATTAGCGGCTTACAAGGTACCTAAAAAAGTGGTGTTTAGAGATGACTTACCAAAAACACCCGTCGGCAAAGTGTTGCGTAAAGACGTTCGTGCCTCAGTTGTCAAAAGTGAAACGACAGCTCAACAATAATGAGAAAAATTTGGTATCGGAGATAGGGCGTTATGCTAAGTCCATTTGAAGAAAGTTTGTTATCCATCATGATGGTGATCATCATGTTTGGCATGGGTGCTTCACTGACCTTTAAAGATTTCAAGTTATCCATGCGTCACCCACAAGCCATTGGAGTCGGTTTTTTATCCCAGTATCTACTGATGCCTTTTATTGCTTTTGCCCTTGCGCGTCTGCTTGATTTGACGACTGAACAAACGGTAGGTCTTGTGCTGATGGGCTGTATGCCGGGCGGTACCACATCGAACATATTCGCCTATTTTTCCAAAAGCTTGCTCAGCTTGAGTATTATGATGACCATTTGTTCGACCTTGGCAGGGTTTATTCTTGTGCCAATGTGGATGGCGTTTTATACGCAAGGCATCGACGATGCGTTCCGTATCCCACCGGATCAGATTGCAAGGCTATTGTTTTTACTGCTTATCCCGACCTTGCTTGGTATGTGGTTAAGACGTAAAAACGCTAACGTCGGGGCTATTATTGAGTTAACAGGTGGGCTGCTTGGGGCGGTAGTGATTGTGTTCTTGGTTGTGACCTGGGCACCAAGAAATTGGCGCTTGTTAATAGAGACTAGCTGGCAAGTGTACGCGGCGGTTATTTTACTTGGTTTAGTCGGTTTTTTATTCGGTTACATTTTCTCTCGAGTACTGAAATTAAACCCGCAGAAATCGAGAACGGTTTCTATGGAAACGGGCATTCAGAACGGGCCGTTGGCAGCGCTCATT
Organism: uncultured Maribrevibacterium sp.; assembly: GCA_964494965.1. Lineage (GTDB taxonomy): Bacteria > Pseudomonadota > Gammaproteobacteria > Pseudomonadales > Marinomonadaceae > Marinomonas. Next base: position 8,620 of record CAZBUC010000046.1, on the reverse strand, counting down.
GTCATCATGACTTTCACTGGCGAAACACAGCAGCTGATTTTATTAATTCCCGTGATGTATTCGTTATTCATTGTGTTGAACTCAACGTGGGTGACGATTATCTACCGCAAAATTACTAACCGAGAGGAGTTGGCACGAGATCAAGCCAAAGTAGAGCCCTCTTAGTCGGTTAAATGAGCAAGCATCCTGAGCAGACACCCTGATTAAGGCAGTTTGCGAAGGTGAAATTGGTGGATTTCCATCTCTTTACTGGGTGATTACGATCGTAAATGGGGGGATGTTAACCCATCTAACGAAATAGATAATTGAATTAAGTGGTATGTTTACCTAAGCGCGTTGTGTTGTACGCTTTATTGGTTGTTGGCGCTATTATTGCTTCAAATAATGAGCGATCCGTCATGATTTTGAGTGGCTATACATTAAATAAGGTAAGCTCTTATGAATAATAATAACGTTAAAACAACCTCTTTTGGTCTCTTAATAAAGTCGCTTGTTGCGCCTGCTTTTTTATTGTTTTTTATGGTAATGGTGGGGGGCTTTGCGGTTCAAAATTTGACTAGCGTCGGTCAAACTACACGCGTTATCACTGACAATATGGTGCCTAATACGGGGCGAGCAACAGAGATAATGCGCTCAATTTTTAATGAACGTTTAGCCCTATTTAATTTTAGGGCGAGTGGCGCACAGGAAGATGCTCAAACCTTTAATGCCGAGCAGACCGAGACCAAACGTTTACTACAAGAAGCCGATACCTATTTTAACGACCCTCAACGTAAAGACTTATTACACATTTTATCTGAGCAGCATGGCGTGTTTGGTCAGCACTTTTCCGACGAGCTTGTTCCCGTTCATACCGAAATGATGGCTTTACGCGCTCACCTTTTGAATGAGCTTGCCCCAACGGCACGTCGTGAAATAGAGCGTTTGGTGGAAACTGCCTTAGTTAGCGGTCGTTTGACGGAAGTTCGTATGGCGGTTTCAGCACAAGGCATTGTTTTGAATGCCAGTACACAAGTGGGTTTATTTTCTACCACCATGGATGCTGAGTTTCAGCGAGAAGCCGAGTTGTTGATTGAAGATGCCCGTTATACGATCGAAGATTATACCGAGATTGCGGGCTTAGACACTAGCGCTTTACTCGCCGAGTTGGCGAAGACCTGGTCAGAATATGAAGCGGCTTTTGCTCAGATGGGGCAACTGGCAGATCGTTATAAAGCTATATTAAATGATTCTATTCTTCCTCAGGGGATCGAACTGACAGATGCCGCTTACGGTTTACAATTGGATATATTTAGTGATTTGGAGTTAGAGGGAGCGCAAACTCAGGACAAGATTCAATCAAGCATCCTGATTATGGTGTTGTTGGTGGTGATTGCAGCGGTTGTTGGCTCCGCCATGGCTTACCTAATTACGCGTAGTGTGGTGAAGCCGATTCTTGCGGCAAGCCGTGTCCTTGCAGAGCTGGTGAAAGATCTGCGAGCAAAAAATTGCGACTTAAATCAACGCTTACCGGTTACTACCCGAGATGAAGTCGGTGTGTTGTCGCAGAATATTAATGAGTTTCTGGCAACATTGCAGCCGGTTGTAAATCAATTTAGAGACAGTTCAAACACCCTTAGGTCGGCGTCTGATAAGCTGACTAAAGTGGCCTCCAAAACCCAAGAAGGGACGCAACAACAAAAGACCGAGACAGCCGAAGTCGTCACCGCCATGATGCAGATGGAAACCACAGTGGCAGATATTGCAAGAAGTGCTGCTGAAGCGCAGGGATTATCAGAGAAGGCCGATAAGGACGCCAATGACGGTAAGCAAGTGATTGACCAAATGGTCTCAAGCAGCCACGATTTGGCTAACCAGTTGAAAGAGATGGCCGATGGAATTGAATCATTAGGAGAGCATACTGCCTCGATAGGACAGGTCTTAGAAGTGATTAAAAGCATTTCTGATCAAACCAATTTGTTGGCGCTCAATGCCGCGATTGAAGCCGCCAGAGCGGGAGAAAGTGGACGTGGATTCGCGGTCGTCGCGGATGAGGTGAGAACACTTGCGAAGCGAACATTAGACTCCACCGTTGAGGTGCAATCTTTTGTTGATAATGTGCAAAAGGGTACCGCCTTGGTCGTACAGAAAATGCATACCTGTCAGTCTTCCAGTGAATCATCGGCAGAGAATGTTGCCGCGGCCCATCAAGTGTTAAATATGATTACAACACGTGTACAGATGATCAAAGACATGACCACACAAATCGCCAGTGCTGCTGAAGAACAAAGTTTAGTCTCCCATGAGATTAGGCAAAGTGTGGATCTTATTCGAGGCATCGCTGATGAGTCTGCATTGTCTGCTGAGAGTTCTTCACAGTCAGCACGGGAAATGGAAGTGTTGGGAAAAGAGCTAAACCAGCTGGTTGGCCAGTTCAAATCCTAATACATTTAGCTAGATGTGGATAAAAAGATAGACTAAGCTATATTTTTGATGTGGAGCGCAAGGCTGCGATCTTTGGAGGTAGTTTGTTGCGACGTATCCTAGCTTTTTTGCTTTTTGTTCCTTTTTTTGTTGGTCAAGTATACGCCAATGAATCTATTCGTTTACAGCTGAAATGGCAGCATGCTTTTCAGTTTGCTGGCTATTATGCCGCCCAAGAGTTGGGTTATTACGATGAAGCGGGCCTGAATGTTGAGATTGTTCCTGCGAATACCCAGACCGATGTGTACGACGAGGTAGCATCAGGGCGGGCTCAATATGGGGTCGGTAACAGTGGTATTCTGATTCGACGCGACCAAGGCCTACCGCTGGTTGTGCTTAATGTGGTGTTTCAGCATTCTCCGGCGGTGTTTATTGCGAAGAGTAATATTATCACCCTGCATGACTGGCATACTAAAAACATCATGCTCGAAAAATCATCGGACGAGCTGCTTTTATATTTAGAACGCAGTGGTCTGTCGACGGCTGATATGACCTTTATTCCACACTCTTTTGAACCCACCGATATTCTCAGTGATAATGTGGATATTATGAGTGCTTATGTAACGAATGAGCCTTTTTTCTTAGCACAACAAAACGTTCCTTTTAAAATCTTTTCCCCTCGTTCGATGGGGATCGACTTTTTTGGTGATAACCTGTTTACATCAGAAGCGGAGATCAAAAATCACCCCAAGCGAGTCAAAGCCTTTCAAGACGCCAGTATGCGGGGTTGGCAGTACGCTTTAGACAACCAAGAAACGGTTGTCTCCTGGATTTTATCTCGCTATAAAAATACCTACTCAAGGGATTTTTTGCTTTACGAGGCGCGTGAAACATACAATCTGGTTGAGCCTAAGCTGGTTGAGCTTGGTTATATAAATGAATCTCGCTGGTATGGTATCGCTAAGTCCTATCAAGCACTTGGCAAATTAAGTGCAGAATTTTCGATTCAAGATGCCCTGTACACACCGTCTGCGCCGCAAGATTGGCGCAAAGTAATCTTAGTGACCGGTATCAGTTCTTCTATTATTTTGGCGTTAGGTGTGTTGGTCGTCTTTGTGGCACGAACCAATAACAAGTTAGATCACGCATTAAAAGACAGTCAAAAAGCCCGAACAGAAGCCCATAAACAAGCCAATTTGGACCCCTTAACAGAGTTACCTAATCGACGTTTTTTCCAGTCGAGATTGCAGGAATTATGCGGCTTTACTAGTAAAGAAGGTTCCTGCTTTGCTTTGTTTTATCTCGATCTTGATCATTTTAAAGAGATCAATGACATACATGGTCATCAAGAAGGAGACAGGGTATTAAAAGAGGTGTCGGGCAGGTTGTTGCGCACTTTGCCGCTTGAATGTGAGTTGGCGCGCATCGGTGGGGATGAGTTTACTATCTTGTTGCCTAATTCTCCCACCATTCCGAATTTAGAGAAGATTGCAGAAAAAATCTTAGCGTCTTTACATGCGCCTTTTAAAGTGGGGGCGGGCATGGACTTGGCGTATTTGTCGGCGAGCATTGGCATTACGTTAGGCTCCCGTGATGCAACGGATCCGTCTAGTTTATTGCAGTTTGCAGACGAAGCTATGTACAGTGCAAAAAAGCAAGGTCGCAGTCGTTGGTGCTTGTTTTCAAAATCACTGCACGAGGAAATGCTGGATCGCCAAAAATTGTTAAAAGATTTGAGGCTGGCAGTCAAAAATCAGGAATTATTTGTTGTGTACCAGCCTATTTTAGACTTGCAGACACAAACCGTCTGTAAGTTTGAAGCCTTAGTAAGGTGGCAGCATAAAGAGCGTGGGCTGATCGCCCCAGACATTTTTATTCCCTTGGCGGAAGAGTCAGGACTCATTATCCAAATAGGCGACTTTGTTTTTAAAGAGTCAATAAAACAGTTATCTGTGTGGCGAGAAACGCTGCACCCTGATTTGATTATGAGCATTAACACCTCGCCTTTTCAATACGACGAAGCGGGTAAACACCTCAATCATTGGTACAGCTATCTGGAAGAAATGCAGGTGCCTGGTCAGGCAGTATTGCTAGAAATCACGGAAAACATGCTAATACGAAACACGCAAAATGTCAGTCGGCAGCTGCTGTCATTCCGTGACCACGGTATTAACGTGGCACTTGATGATTTCGGAACGGGGTATTCTTCGCTCGCGTATTTAAACGAGTTAGACATTGATATCATTAAAATTGATAAAAGTTTTATTCGTGATTTAGACAAGAGGGCCGCTTCTCAAGCCTTATGTGAAGCCATCATCAGCATGGCACACAAGTTGAATCTCAAAGTGGTTGCCGAAGGCATTGAGACACCAGAGCAAGCCTCTGTGCTATCAGCTTACCGCTGTGATTTAGGGCAGGGCTATTTATTTGCCAAACCTTTATCGGCAGACGATGCAACCTTGTTTTTGCGCAATTCATTTCTCAGTGACTAGGTTATTAGGCTGACCTGCAAGATGAAAGAAAGTGACTGGGTGGTTAGTGATAATGCAGAGTGGTTGGTGGGTAATACATTGATTACTTCTTAAAATTCTTTAGAATCGGCACATTATTTTTAAGACAGTAAGGATGATATATGACTTCGCTCACAATTCTTGATGGCGGCATGGGCCGTGAACTTGAGCGCTTAGGAGCCCCTTTTAAACAGCCTGAATGGTCAGCTCTTGCTATGATGGAGGCACCAGAAACGGTTAAGCAAGTGCATAAATCTTATATCCTTAGCGGTTCTCAAGTGATAACCACCAACAGCTATGCTCTAGTGCCTTTTCATATTGGTGAAGAAACGTTCGCACAAGACGGTCGTCGGTTGGCTGTACTGTCAGGCCAGGTTGCGCGTCAAGCGGTTGAGGAAAGTGGCCTTAAGGTTCAGGTTGCTGGTTCTTTAGCGCCTTTGTTTGGTTCTTACCGAGCAGATCTTTACCAGGCTGACAGAGTTCAGAAGTTGGCGGTTCCGCTGATTGAATCGCTTCAGCCTTATGTGGATGTTTGGTTGTCTGAAACGCAAAGTCTAATCGATGAAGTCACGCGAGTAAAAACCCTAGTGGATCAAATAGATCATGATAAAAAGCCATTTTGGGTGTCTTTTACTTTGGAAGATTCTGAGCCGACACCGACCCCTGTATTACGCTCGGGTGAAACGGTTGAGGAAGCGGTAAAAGCAATGCATGCCATCGGCGTGGGCGCTATCTTATTTAACTGCAGCCAGCCGGAAATCATTGGTGAGGCGGTGCAACTCACTAAAGCCACTCTTCATGCATTAAATGCAGATCACATTCAAATAGGTGCCTACGCTAATGCGTTTCCACCACAACCTAAAAATGCCACAGCAAACGAAGGTTTGGATGAGCTACGAAAAGATTTAACCCCTAAAGACTATCTAGCGTGGATAACCCAATGGCATCAAGACGGTGCCACATTAATCGGAGGTTGTTGCGGCATTGGGCCTGAGCATATCAAGGCGATCGCTGAGTACAAAGAGGGAAAAAACTAAAGTAACGGTGAGTGAAGCACCAAAAATAGCACAGGTTAGAGGCAGTAAAAATGCTCTTAGTCTGTGCTTTTTTGTGGCTGCTGATTCAGCCTATTCTGAACAACCCTCTTTAACCAACCCTGAAAGTTAATAGGTATCGTTTTCCGAACGCACCTGAACTAAGGTAGACCCGTCAAACGCCACATCGATATTGAATACTATTGGCCGGCAACAAACTTGACAGTCTTCTATGTATTCCTGACTTTCATCGAGTACTTCAACGACGACATCTATCACCTCTCCACAATAAGGGCAGGAAATGTCTTGCTCCATGAGCTCGTGCATAAATCACCTCGCTTTTTTCTTTGTTTGGCGTGTGCCATAGGATTATGTTCTTCTATTGCATGCTATTCCTGTAAACAGTTTACTGAGCCACAGGCTTGGTCGCAGGCCGCATGCACCTGTTCGAAACGGTTAACCTCATTGCAAGAATAAGCAGTGGCAAAGTCGATCATAGCGGTGCGGCACTGCTGCGTTCTGTAATGCAGAGGAATATCATTGCTTACCCCAGAGGGACAGCTTACACGGTAAGTTTCGGTCTGGAAACCCGGTGCTGGAGTCAGCGGCGTGGTGTTATTGGATACATTTTTGGATTGGGAAGAGGCTGTCTGCTGTTGTGCCTTTTGTAAACCTCCCGCTCGTCCATCCGTCATGACATCAGCGATTCCGCCACTCACAATGTCTATGACAGAAGCCGAGTCTATGCCCGCTTTACTGGCGGCTACGCCCACTGAGGTTAACCCAGTAATGGCCATCGCCTTGCCAAATAAATTACCGGAATTCGTTTGCTTCACTGGTTGTGTCTGCTGTTGTTTTATTTGAGCGGTGCGCGCTTTGCGTTCACGTTCACGTTGAGCATCTAATACGGCCACCTGGTTTAGGGTTTGATCTGTTAAACCAGTAACTTGTGCCGGGGTTTTTCCCGTATCGGTTAAAGCGTTCGGGTCTGCTCCCATACTGATCAGGAAGTTAATTAAATCCGGATTACCATAGGGTTTATCGAGTATTAAGTGGTAGGTGTGTAAAGGCGTCCAGTCAGACAAGGGTTGATCATTCGGTACACTATAGCTGTAAGTGGCTTTTGCGTTGACATCGGCGCCGGCATCAAGCAAGACTTTCGCCATGTCAACGGCTCTTTGTCGGCTTTTGGCATCTGGTGTGTAAGATGGCAAAGAATGTATAGGTGTGACATTGAGCATATAACTGTACATTGGCGTATCGTTAAGACGGTTAAGTAAACGTCGATTGTCAGGCGTGCTAAATGTTGTATTTGGATCCGCTCCTTGATCGAGCAACCAGGTCATTCTTTCTGGACTTCCTTGACTGGCCACAGCATGAATCAAAGGCGGTATTTCTGGATGAAGGATGGCGTTCAGATCAGCACCCAAGCGAATAAGATGTTCAGCTAGGTCCGGTGTTTGGCCATACACGGTCGCTATTTTCAGAGCCGCATTCAGTGTGTCTGAATGATAGGTAGCACCTGCTGCAACCAGTTGTTCATAGGATGCCAAGTCCCGTACTAGCATCGCAGGAGTGATTTGAGCGCGGTTGTCGATGGTAAGAGAGGGCTGTTGCATCGGCATTAATTGATATACCGCCGATAACGGGGAAGGCTTAAGAAAATCGTTTTGAGGATAACTGATAAACAGGCGATTCGGTATAGGTTGGTTGGGAGAGAGCCCTTTTGAAAGTGCCGCTTCCAATAAAGCAGGACGTTGATCCCACAGGCCAATAATCGCGCCTAAAGTAATTTGATCGGTGTTTTGAGAGCGTGTGATCAGTCTGACAGCTTGAGCATCGGAGGCATTTTTGAAGGGTTCGCCAAGCTTAAATAAAGTATAGTATTGGCGAGATTGTTCGTCCAAGTCTGCCATCACCATATTGTCGACTAAGGTCGTGCAACCCGAGAGTAACAAGGTCATTGATAGCATTATGGCTCGGTAAGGAAGAAAGCGACTGACCATGCGTATACCCTCAGTTTTTTATAGAGAAAGCATAAACTACGGCGTTTAAAACCGCCAATATATTCAGAGCGTTCACTAAGGGGCGATCGATCCCGAATGCGCCCCTTAGTTAAAGTATTACTTTATAAAATTTGCTTTTCGGGCTTGATGCAGTTTTTTATAACTTTCGATGAGGCGTAAATGCGGTTCAATGCCTTCGAGTTGCATGCTGGTTTTGCTCAAACCGTAAAAACGTACCTCGCCGGTGACGGAACCCACGACGTTTTCCATGACTTCTTTGCCGAACATACGGGTAAAGTTATG
>CAZBUC010000046.1:0-354 GCA_964494965.1 uncultured Maribrevibacterium sp. | reverse complement strand
TATGGATAAAGTCGTCCAGATCTAGGTCTTCATCTAGGGTGACTTCCAATACGCAATTCATCGCTTGATAGAAGAGACCGCGTTTTGCGGTGTTGTCGTTAAACTGCAGAAATTCGCCAACCAGTTCGAGTGCTTCTTCGTGTTCACCCAGCGCCAAATAAATGAGGATTTTCAGCTCCATGATGGTCAGCTGCCCCCAGACGGTATTGTCATCGAATACGATGCCAATCAAGGTGGCAATGTCTGTGTAGTTGTCCAGTTGGCTTTCTTCAAGACGATTCACCAATTGAGCCAGCTGTTTATCACTGAGTATATGCAGGTTTAAAATGTCTTCGCGATAATCCAGCGCTTTGT
>CAZBUC010000045.1:10493-11973 GCA_964494965.1 uncultured Maribrevibacterium sp. | reverse complement strand
TTTTTGCGAAGAGTCGTGGGCAGCATTGGCTTGCTCTGCTAGTTGGTGGCCAATTGCTTTTAAGTCAGATACCGTGCCGTGAAGTAGGGCAACAAACTGATTGAAGTTACCGACCAATATAGCGATTTCATCATTGGAACTGGTGGTGAGGCGTTGGGTTAAATCGCCATTCCCTTTTGCAACCATCGCCATGCTGTCAGACACACGACGTAAGTCTTTTAACAAGAACCGAGTCACTTGCACCACAATGAATGAGGCGATCAAGAGTAAAATTAAAACACCAATAACAAGGCTAATACCAAGCTGTACAAGGGGGGCTTCTAAGACATCATTGTCCATCATTAAGCCTAAGACCCATGGGCTTCCCTCAATATTGCTGGCATACATATTAATATTTTTGCCTTCGAGGTTTAACTGATTAAAGCTGGCTTGAGTTTGAGTTTTCTGAAAGAAAGCTTTATTAAGATTTGGCGATAAACTTGACGCTTCTTTTAAAATTAATGCGTTATTGGGGTGAGCTATGATATTGCCATTACCATCAAATAAAGCACTGTATCCCTCACCGGCCACATTCATAGCCATAATAGTATCGACCAGGCTGTCTAGAAACACCAAGCCACCGATTGCACCGACAAACTGGCCGTTAACCTTAATCGGTTCCACAAATGTCATAGCAAGCTTTTTTGTAGAGGCCGAAATATAAGGTGCAGTGACGTAAGCGCTATTTTTTGCTTTCGCATCCACATACCAGCTACGAGTCCGTGGATCATAATCAGCACTATTGAGGGAAGGATCATGACGGTACATAGCCCCATTTTCCAAGCCTAAAAAAGTCATACCAAAGTCCAAGCTGGTTTGAGCCTGCTGTAAGATATTTAAAATTTCTTTTTCATTCAGCGTTGGCGTCTCTTGTAATGAGGCCTCGATTTTTTGCTTAACAGATTGCATGGTGCTGACTCGCGCGTCAGACCAGCTGTTAATGTAGGTTGAAATGGCACTGGCTTGTGAGCTTGCCTCAGATTGTATGCGTGTGGTGTTTTCGGTTTTAAAGGCATAAAAAGAAACACCACCAACACTTATAGCGACAACAATCGCGATAAGAATGGATTGAAGTGTGATTTTTGTCTGTAACGAAAAATGCATCTCTGTAATTCCTATTCGTGGTATGAGATTTTTTATTGTCGTCGTAAAGCGTGTTGCTGCTCAAATAAACGCGCATATTTGTATAATAGTAGTTTGAACATGATCGTTTGGCGACTGGATTATTTTGATACTTATAATTCTTTCTGTTATTGTCCGCGCCCTTTATTCACAGCAATAGGTAAATAATCAGATGATTTGTGGTTTCGATTATGGAACGTCGAATTGTGCGCTGGGTATTGTAGAAAATTCGACAGTGCGTTTAGTCAATTTAGAGGGAGAAAATGCTTTTTTGCCTTCTACTGTGTATGCGTTAGACCGTGATTTAATTACCGAGGCA
>CAZBUC010000045.1:0-10483 GCA_964494965.1 uncultured Maribrevibacterium sp. | reverse complement strand
AGTTGGCAGGGGCATACGAGACATCCATCAGCGTCAAGCCTTTGCGGAATTACGTCAAAATGCGTTAACTCGTGCCAAACGTGCGCGTTATGAAGAAGACATTGCGGACGAGGATCAAACCTTATTTTTTGGTCGTGCGGCGTTTGAAGAGTACTTTCAATGGCCTGAAGAAGGCTACTTCGTCAAATCCCCCAAATCATTTTTAGGCGGTTCAGGACTGCGCACTGAGCACATACATTTTTTTGAAGATGTCGTGACTGTGATGATGCAAAACATCAAGCAAAGAGCTGAGCAAAGTTTGGGCGCATACATCACTCATACCGTGATTGGGCGGCCGGTGAATTTTCAGGGCCTAGATGCTGAGGTGAGTAACCGCCAAGCATTGGAAATTTTAACCACAGCGGGCAAACGTGCGGGTTTCAAAGAGATTGAGTTTCTTTATGAGCCTATTGCTGCAGGGCTCGACTTTGAAGTGGCACTTCAAGAGAACAAAACCGTATTGGTCGTCGACATAGGTGGTGGAACAACCGACTGCGCCATGGTGCGTATGGGGCCAGACTATCTAAAAAAAGCAGACAGACGCAGTGACTTCTTAGCCCATACGGGTGAGCGAATCGGCGGGAATGACTTGGATATACAGATTGCAGGCAAGCACTTGATGCCGCTTTTTGGTATGAATTCATTACTGAAAACCGGTCTGCCCATGCCAACTCAGCTGTATTGGAATGCCATCACGACAAACGACGTGTCGGCTATTTCCACGTTTAATAGCATGGACACTAAACAGCAAATCCATCAATTGCGATTGGATGCCGCCGAGCCAAAATTGATAGAGCGTTTCATGCGGATGCGCGAAGAGAAACACAATTACCACATAGTGCGCAGTGCAGAAGAAGCTAAGATAGCGTTATCCGATGCACAGCAATATCTGTCATCGTTGGAATACATTGAAGCCGGTTTAGGCGCTAATATAACCCGTGCCGAGTTGACCAAATCCATCGCTTCGCCCTTAGAAAAAATGCTAAGCCTGATGGCAAGCGCCATCAATCAGGCAGGTGAGACGCCTGATTTGATCTATATGACAGGTGGTTCGGCAAAATCGCCAGTGATACGCGATGCAATACAGCAGCGCATTGGTGATATTCCAGTGTTAGATGGAGACCACTTTGGTAGTGTGGCTGCGGGTTTAACGGTCTGGGCCGAGCGGATTTTTCGATAACTCGATTTAGGTTGCCTTTAATCTCATAAAACCGCTGTTTTTTTCGGTATAGGTTAAGTAAATTGGTGTATTGTAGTCAAAATAGAATGTTTACCTACTAAACAGTATTTGGTGGAGTGTTATTTTGATAAAAACGGTTTGGACTCAATTAAAAGATCTGTTTTCTTGGAGTGACGTTAAGCGTCCTTGGCATCTTGCGGTGCTTGCTGCCTTGTGTGTGGGCATCCCCGTGTTGATTGGTGCAGCCGTTGATCAATTTGCCGTGGCCACCTTGTCCAGTTTGGGAGCCATGGTGATTTTGTATTTGCCGAAAACACGAACGGCTCATCGAATGGTGACGCTCGCCCTGTGTTCTTTTGGGTTTATGGTGTGTTTTGGTCTTGGTTCCTTGGCCAGCTTCCATCCTTATGTTGCCGCTATGGCCCTTGCGTTTCTGTCTTTTGGGGCGATAGTCATTACACGTTATTACTGTTTGCCTCCTCCAGGCAGCTTTTTCTTCATTTTAGTGTCTTGCCTTGCGATCTACTTGCCCTTTGATTTGAGTACATTTGCCAATAACGTGGGTATGGTGGCTTTGGGCGGTATTCTGTCTTGTATTCTGGCGTTTTTTTACAGTCTGGCTATGGGGGCAAACGACTTGCCCGCCACCAAAATTCAAACAGACACCCAAGTGAATGCGATTATTTTAGAAGCGGCTTTATTGGCTTTCTTTATCGCTTTTTCGTACTTGGTGGCTCTCTGGTTGGCATTGCCCAATGCGCTCTGGGTGCCTATTTCTTGTGCGGCGATTTTGCAGGGCGCAACCTATCGCATGATCTGGCACCGCAACATCCACCGTATCGTTGGAACGGCACTTGGTATGGGGGTCGCTTGGTGTTTATTTTCTTTACAGCCAAATTATTGGGTGCTGGCTCTGAGTATGATTGTGTTCCAGTGTTTGGTGGAGTTGTTGATTGTTAAAAATTACGGTGCCGCCGTCATTTTTATCACCCCGTTAACCGTCATTATGGCGGAGTTTACCAGCGCCAATATGAGTACAGACATTTTGTTACAACATCGTTTAGTGGATATTTCCATTGGCAGTATTATAGGCATTATTGGTGGAACGGTATTTCATCGAACTTCCCTGCTAAAACGCATAGAGTCTAAAATGAATGCCCGCAGCTCCTTGTCCGGACGTTAAGGCTTTTGGCGTTGCCTGCTCCCATGCTCGCTAACAAAATCTAAAAACGCTCGATTGGCCTTAGATAAATAACCCTCTTTACGCCATGCTATGCCAAGATCTAGCCAAATAGGCGGGTCGAAAGGGCGGGTGATAAGATCATCGTCTTCTTCAATGACCATAGCGAGGAGAGTCGAAATACCAAAGCCTTGTTGGGTGATGGATTTGATCAGCGGAATGAGGTTGGTTTCAAAACCAATTTTCGGCGTTTTTTTACAGTGTTTTGCCAGTTTATCGACGATACGACGGTGAAAGTAGCCTTCTTTGAACATCACCAGTTCTTCGTCGAAAAACGCCTCTGGCGTCACACTTTTTAGCTGGCTAAAAGGGTGATCCGTCGCCACGGTTACTCGCATTTCTTCTCGAATCAAGGCTTGTGTTGCTAAGCTGTCCGGTAGGGTTTCCGCCACGATAACGCCCAAATCCAGCTCGCCATTTTCCAGCATTTTTTGCAGTTGCCAAGTGCCTCCCTCGATGACTTTCAATGTAATAGTCGGGTAGCGATGTCGAAAGGCCATGAGAATCGGCGGGAAGTAATAAGACCCTAACATGCTAGGAATACCAACACGCACCTCGCCTTGGCTTAATCCTTTTAGCTCACTCATTTCCAATAAAGCTTCGTCGGCAGCATGAATGATTTTTTCTGCGTGCAGCAGCAGTTTTTTTCCTTCATCTGTGAGGCCAATGTTTCGATCTGCTCTGTGTATTAAGGTCAACCCTAAATCGTTTTCGAGCTTTTTGATGGCCATGCTGACGGCAGGTTGAGCGACGCCAAGTTGCTGAGCCGCTTTGGTAAAACTCTCGGTTTTGGCGATGGCAATAAAATAACGCAGAGGTTTAATATCCATCAGTGATCCTTATGGATTGGATAAGATAGATATATTTTATTGATAAACTGGCGGGGCGTATAGTGCTATTACTTTTAGTGCTTCTACTTTTAGTTCTTCCACTTTGTTTTTGTATCCTCTTGGAGAAAACCGTGATTGAAGCGGGCAGTTCTGTTTTTTGGCGTGGTACCTTGGCCCTTGTGATTGGTTCTTTTATGGTGTTCGCCAATGTCTATGTCACGCAACCCTTGTTGCCCATGATTGCGGATGAGTTTTCCATTAGCCCTCTTCAAGCCAGTGGTAGCTTTACCATCACGACTTTGACCTTGGGTATTTCCTTGCTTTTTTATGGCCCCATTTCGGATGCTTTAGGCCGCAAAGGCATCATGGTGATGACCATGATAGGCATCACGATCACCACATTCTGTCTTTCCTTGGTACAGAGCTACGAATCGTTTTTGGCATTGCGTGCCCTGCAGGGTTTTTTCCTAGCGGGTTTGCCTGCGATTGCGGTGGCGTATTTGGGGGACGAATACACGCCGGAAGCGTTAATGGTCGCTGTGGGTTTGTACATCAGTGGCAATACTTTAGGTGGCATTGGTGGTCGCCTCATTGGCGGTTTTGCCGGTGAATGGCTAGGACGTTCTGCCACTTTTGGGGTAATGACGGCGATTAGCCTGGTTTGTTTATTGGCTTTTTTCTTTTTATTGCCAAAATCACAACATTTTGAGGCTAAGCCACTGCGCATTGCTCCTATTCTTTTCGGAATGAAAAGCCATTTACAAAACCGACGTTTGTTGACCTGTTATCTGATCGGTGGTCTGAGCTTCTTTATTTTTCTTAATCAATATAGCTACGTGACTTTTGTACTGGAATCCGCCCCTTATAATCTGACAGCAAAATACGTCGGACTCATTTTCTTAACGTATTTAGCGGGCACATTTGGGTCGGCTATTTCTGGTAAGTTGGCTAGACGTTGGTGTCAGCCGAATATCATGGTGCTAGGCACTGGTATTTTCATGCTTGGCTCGCTTGTCACATTGGGGGGGAATTTATGGGCCATCATCGCGGGATTATTGATTAATAGTTTTGGCTTCTTTTTATGCCACTCTACCGCCAGTAGTTTCGTGAGTCGTCATGCTAAACAGGCTAAAGCCAGCGCTTCCTCTTTATATTTAGCTTTCTACTATTTAGGCGCCAGTTTGGGGGGATTTTACCTTGACCCATTCTGGCAAGCGGGTGGCTGGTCGGGGGTAATTATGGGCTCTTGGCTTGTGTTAGGTGTTGTCATGCTAGCGGGTCTCAGCCTTATTCGAGATAATCGACGGAACCATGCGGCTGATGCGAATCATAAAACGCCGTAACCCTTGGTTTAATTGGGCATTAATGACTATATTGTCTGTGCCCTTTACACAATTATTGCTAAAATAAGGCCCTATTTTGGCGTTATCAAGGCAGTGATGTTTTTCTTCTTGCAGAACAAACAAATCCAGCTAGCGTTGGCCGGCTTATTCTCAATGTTGCTACTGACATTGGGACCGCTTGTTGGCCAATTGACCATGCCAAATATTGTTATTATGCCGGTTTCCGCCTTGCCAATGATGCAGATGTCTGGCGCGTCTATGTCAGATCACGCTGCTCATGATCATAGTAAGATGCGCGTGGCTCAGGTGGAAGCCAAGTCTGACCATTCAGGTCATCACGGGCATTCTGAGCCTCAAGTTAATTATTCTCAAAATGACAATGAAGACGCTTTTACGGCATGGCATGAAGCTTGTGGTTATTGTGCCTTCTTTGAACATTTCCCTTTTCTTAGCATCAGTGTACCTAGCCTTGAATCCAGTCTGCCGCGCCTGTTGACTCTGCCTATTGAATTTATTCGGTCCGCTTTTAATTCCGCTTCACTGTACTTGCATGCTTTAAAGCGCGCCCCTCCTTCCTCTCTATTTGTTTGATTAAAACACCGAGCCAATTGGCTAGATTTTTTCATTTTTCACTATTCATATAGAGAGTTTACTGTGTCTGAAACATTACATAACCTTGCTTTACGCCTGCACAATAACGCAGGTTCGATTAATCACAGAGTATTTCATCACTTGCCTTTTGCGGCCGTACTGACATTAATGGCTGCAAACAGTGTGTCTGCTTATGCTGAAAGCGTTATTGAAGAGGTGAGGCTGACTAACGCGATTGTTATAACCGCGCCTCAGTTATCGTCGCCTGTGACAACAAATGTCAACTTAAACGAAACCCCCGCGCTACAAGCGGCCGTGGATGGGGCCGCTGTGCTGACTCAGATCCCTGGTTTTTCAGCGATTAGTAACGGTGGAAGTAATGCAGATCCTACTTTTCGAGGCATGTTTGGCTCCCGTTTAGCGATTTTAACCGATGGCGCACAAATGTTAGGCGCCTGCCCAAGTCGAATGGACAACCCTAGTGCGTATATTAACCCTGCCGCATACGACAGTGTTGTCGTGGTAAAAGGACCTCAGACCGTGCTTTGGGGGGCGGGTGCCTCCGCCGCTACCATTCGTTTTGATCGAAAACGGGAAGACTTTAGCAACAAAGACAGTCGCCTTGATGCCAGCGCAACGGTTGGAACCTATGGTCGTTTTGACCGTCGCCTTGAAGGTGCTGTCGGAAACCATAAAGGCTATCTACGTATAGAAGCCAACGAGTCTGAAGCGAACGACTATAAAGATGGTAATGGCGATGTGGTTGCGTCCGCGTGGGAGAAATGGAATACCAACCTGGCACTGGGCTGGACTCCTGATGAAGATACTTGGCTAGAAGTGGAATTAGGCCGCGGTGATGGTAATGCGAAATATGCAGGACGCATGATGGACGGCAGTATGTTTTTGCGTGAAACAGCGGCGTTACGTTTTGAAAAGAACAATCTATCGGAACACTGGAGTCAATTAGACGCTCAGCTTAACTACGGATACGCTGATCATGTGATGGACAATTATTCGCTGCGACCAGAACCTACTATGAAGAGAAGAAGCCAAGTGGATCGACGGACTCAAAGTGGTCGAATAGCATCCACGTGGGATTGGGATGATTACAGTCTAGTAGCAGGATTTGACACCAAGCACGAGGTTCATCGCAAAAACAGGTCAAGCAGTAGTCAAGGCGATACGGACTATGTGCAAGATCAACATGGGATTTTTTCTGAAGCCACTTTTTTTCTAGAAAACGACCATCGACTCATAACAGGGCTTCGTCTTGATCAAATTCAAGTGACCGACAAAAATACAAACACGGCCACGGCTGGCGATACGCGTCGTAAAAATCTGACCAGTGGATTTGTCCGTTGGGAACGAGACTTAGACAGCCAGCCCGCTACAGCCTATGTAGGTTTGGGGCACGCTGAACGTTTCGCAGATTACTGGGAAATAAAACCCAGTAATAAAAGCTTGTCAGGTGCTGTGAATGCTTTTGCGGGTGTACAACCAGAAAAAACCACTCAGATAGATGTGGGTTTTAACTACAATAGTCAAAGCGTCAGCTGGTGGGTATCGGGTTATGTCGGCATGATCAATGACTACATTATTTTTGATTATACGGGCGCAACGGCGATGCAAACCAGTGTTGGCAATGTAGACGCGTATATTGCAGGCGCGGAAACGGGCGTTCGTTATCCGCTCAATGATGTGTGGAGCGCCAATGCTTCCATGGCATACGCCTGGGGCAAGGACACAGACAACCATGCGCCATTACCACAGATTGCGCCGCTTGAATCCAAGCTTGGGCTCACCTTTGAGCAAGAAGCATGGACGGTGAACACAGTACTACGCCTTGTCGCGCAACAAGACAGAATTGCGTTAAATCGCGGTAACGTCGTTGGCAAAGATTTTCAAGAATCAGCAGGATTCGGTACCTTAGACGTCAATACGGAATATCGCATTAATCGTCATATTACATGGCGAGCAGGTGTCGATAATTTGACCGATAAAGCCTACTCTGAGCATTTAAACTTGGCGGGAAATGCGGCCTTTGGTTACGCTTCGAATGAAACTTTTAAACAAAGCGGGCGAATGATTTGGACCAGCATTAACGCCAGCTTCTAAGTCTTGTAGTTATTACAACTTTTACTCAATCGCCAGCACTGGCAAGCCATTATTTTGATGGCGTACCTGTGCTGGCTTTTTTGTACGGTTTATTTGCTGATAGAAAAGCTGTCATAAGTTCCCCATTAAAATTACCATAGTGATTAAATCCATTTAAAGACCCACACAGAGCAAATAATGAACACCAAAATTTACAAAGAAGTCTTGTACCTTGCCAAAGAGCTAATGAGTTGCGCAAATAAAAAAGACCAAGCGGGCTTTGATGCCTTCTACCAAGAGCTTAAACAGATTTGCGAAGACAACGACGGCACAGACAAAGATCATCCGGTACAGTGGGAAACTTTGGGCGATTTTACCGATGAGCTAGAGCAGGCCATTGGTATTTACGATAAGGCGTTAGAAAAAGCCACCGCGATCAATTCGAAAGATTACCTGTCTTCAATTGGTTTCTCTGCCGCCTTGCTAAAAGTCGAGTTGGGTGACAAGGTCGGCGCGATTCAGTACTTAGAGCAAGCCAAAATTCACAGTAACAAAATCATTGATAAAGAATTGAAAGCAGAAATCCACGACTTATTAAAAAAACTGCAAGACGAATAACACATCAGAGACACAATATGGAACGTCCTTCCAAGGAGCAAATCAGCCAGCTCCCATTGTACGTCGGTCTTGATCTTACCGACATCAGTCTGGTTGAAAATGAACAAGAGGCCACGCTGGCGATACGAGCGTTAGAAAATGAGACATGTTTAGGCTACGACACCGAAAGTAAGCCCATTTTTCAGAAAGGGGAAACTAGCCCGGGTCCATCACTCATTCAGCTAGCCACCCAAACCAGAGCGTTTCTTTTTCCAACGCGATTTCCGGCTGCCGTTGCTGCGGCGAAAGCCTTATTAACCAACCCAAACATTCAGAAAGTAGGCTTTGGCATCAAGGATGACAACCGAGAGCTGCGCAGCAAACTGGATATCGACATAGTCAATACACACGATTTATCGATGACACTGAAGCACCTTGTCGGAGAAAAAAACAGCATAGGTGCACGCGCTGCGGTCGCCATGGTTCTCGGAAAACGCCTTGGTAAGGGAGCACAAAAATCTAACTGGGGGGCTTATCCGCTCAGGGCAAACCAAATTCAGTATGCTGCCAACGACGCGCATGCGGCTATATGTGTTAAAAAAGGCATTGAACAGAAAGAATAATTACCCTTCAGTGCTTAGTGAAATACCTTGACGAGGAAAAAGTATGAAAGATCTATTGCCAGAATTGTGTGACCTGTATCCGGATAAGGTTCGTGTTGTGGAGCCTATGTTTACTAACTTTGGCGGTAGGGAGAGATTTGGTGGTGAAATCGTCACCATCAAAGCCTATGAAGACAATTCACTCGTTCGTGAGCAAGTGGCTCAGCCTGGAAAGGGCAAGGTCCTAGTGGTAGACGGGGGCGCTTCAATGCGTAAAGCCATGCTCGGTGACATGCTGGCTGGAAAAGCCGTTGAGAATGCGTGGGAGGGGATCATTATTTATGGCTGTATCCGCGACGTAAACGCCATCAGTGAGCTGGAAATCGGTGTGCAGGCACTCGGTGCGTATCCCATGAAGACGGAAAAGCGTGGTCTAGGTGATTTAAATGTGGCAGTGACCTTTGGCGGTGTGACTTTTGTTCCGGGTGAATATGTATATGCCGACAATAATGGCATACTAGTATCGTCAGAAAAATGGGATATAAATTAAAAAAACGTTTCTTAATTCGACTGTTTACTATTTTATTCTTAGGTGAGATTTAAATTATTTTATTCTCAGTAATAAGAATAAAACAATAAAAAATCATCACGCGATATACTTGAATATCGCGTGATGATCCATTACCAGAATGTCTTACCTAAATAAGTAAAGGTATTATTTTGGCAATAAAACTTTATCAATTACGTGAATCACACCATTGCTGGCTTTGACATCCGCAGCTACTACGTTAGCATCGTTGATCATGACTTTACCGTAATCGGATTTCACGGTGACAGCTTGGCCTTGTACGGTATCTGCACTGTCTAGTTTGACTACATCCGCTGCTGATACTTTACCAGCAACTACGTGATAGGTAAGCACAGCGACCAATTTGTCTTTGTTTTCAGGCTTTAACAGCATTTCGACTGTGCCAGCTGGCAGTTTTGCAAACGCCTCATCTGTTGGAGCAAAAACAGTGAAAGGCCCTTCGCTTTTTAGTGTCTCAACCAAACCACCGGCTTGAACGGCCGCAACCAAGGTTCCAAATGATCCGTTTTCAACAGCGACATCAACAATATCTTTGTGCGCACCATGGCCACCAGCATAAGCAGAAGGCATAAACATAACGCTAGCGGCGATAATTGGTAATGTTGCAACTAATTTTTTTAACATGATAATTTCCTTTAAGGTTAAATAATAGTTTGATACTTCATATTGTGTTGAACATTGTTATTTACGGTGTGGATGAAACCTTGGATCAAAATAATTTTAAAAAAATTAAAAATAATATAGTAAAAGGGAAAAGAGTGTTGGAAGAGTAGGGGAAGACGTTGTTATTTTGGCCTTGTCAAATTTTTAAAGGGCAAACAAGTCTCAGTGGATATGATTGCTTGATGTTTAAGAGGGCACCTGCACCAATAGTTACAATTGTTTATTTCATAATCTTTTTTAATGTCATCAGGAGCCCAAAATAGTGTCTGAGTGGTTAGCGAAATACGAAGTGCAGTTCTATTCTTTCTTAGAGGCCCAGGGGCATGCGGATGCTGCCCATGATTTGGCACATATTCATAGAGTGGTGAAAACAGCGAAGCAGTTAGGGGCTGAAGAAAATGCTGTCTTAGCCGTCGTCGTGCCTGCGGCTTGCTTGCACGATTGCGTGTCTTTACCGAAGAACCACCCAGATCGTCATTTGGCGTCGACATTAGCAGCAGATAAAGCCATTGAGTTTTTAACCTCGATTGATTACCCAAGTAAGTATTATGAGGAGATACATCATGCTATCCGTGCCCATAGTTTTAGTGCAAATGTGACACCAAAAAGCATAGAGGCCAAAGTAGTGCAGGATGCAGATCGTTTGGACGCGCTCGGAGCGATCGGCATTGCCCGCTGTCTACAAGTGAGTGGTGCCTTAAACAGAACCCTGTAT
>CAZBUC010000044.1:11006-12216 GCA_964494965.1 uncultured Maribrevibacterium sp. | reverse complement strand
AAGGTGGGTACTCTTTTTATTGATCACACTACCGCCTCTGCCGAAGTGGCAAAAGAGCTGCATCAAGCCGCCCAAGAACGCGGTTTTGCCTTTATGGATGCACCAGTTTCAGGCGGTCAAGCGGGCGCGGTAAACGGAGTACTCACCGTCATGATAGGCGGCGATGTAAACGATCTCAACAAGGCGCAACCTATACTAAACAGCTACGCCAAAGCCACCACACTCATGGGCCCTGTCGGCAATGGACAACTGGCCAAAATGGTCAATCAAATTCTCATTGGCGGTGTGTTATCCGGCTTATCCGAGGGCATTCGTTTTGCACAAAAAGCCGGTTTAGACATACCAACACTCGTGGATACATTAAAACACGGCGCGGCGGGCTCTTGGCAGCTTGAAAACCGTGGCGCGACCATGGCGAAAAATGAGTTTGACTTTGGCTTCGCCATTGAATGGATGCATAAAGACCTAGGCCTTTGCTTAGCACAAGCCGAAAAAATGGGTTTAACATTGCCCCTCACTCAAGCAGTTGATCAAGACTACCAAGACTTAATGAATGAAGGACGAAGCCGTCAGGACACCTCGGTATTAATCAAAGCGTTTGACAAAAAAGCGAAAAACTAGCGCTTATTAATTGCAATATACTGGAATGATTAGAAATTTATTTCAACGGAAGAAGGACAATGGGCGTTAACCTTCCTATACTCTGGTACTTCATTCATATTAAAAAAATAGAACGGGTTGTGGGAGGCGTAGCTTGGCTGAAGTCCATCAGGAAGATAACAAATTGTCTAAGTTATATGCCTTTGTCATCGCGTTAGTGTTGGTTGTTTTCTCAATAGCGGCTTGGTATGTCGACTTACAGCGTGACCGTCATTTTCAATCACGCCTTGATGACATACAGCTGATGCAACAGGCTAAACAGCAACTATTACAACAAGAAGCCGAACGACAACTTGAACTAGCCGTTGATCTGATCGCGGCGGATCAGCAGTTACAGCAATGGTTACAGCAGGCTGCTGAGCGCTATCAGCAACAAGGATCAGAGGCGGATCTTACCTCCATACGTCAGGCACTTTTGCCAATACTGAATGGTGTAGACGTGTTTGCCGTCGTTGCAAATGCCCCGGCGGTGAAGTCGTTGCTGTCCCGCTGAATGCCGTTGATGTAAATTTTGTGGTCGGTGGTAGCAGTGCCTCCTGTCCATGTCCAG
>CAZBUC010000044.1:0-10996 GCA_964494965.1 uncultured Maribrevibacterium sp. | reverse complement strand
GTCAGGCACTTTTGCCAATACTGAATGGTTATTGGCAAAAAATGATGCCCTATGGCGCCAGCCAATTGCATCTTCATTTAGCGCCAGATGCGTTTACCTTACTCCGAGCACATCGTCCTGAACGCCATAGTGACAGCCTGATCAATATACGTCCGCTGATTATGTACAGCATCAACAATGCAGCTCGAGTCACAGGCACCGAGCTTGGCGTACATGGTCTAGGCTTACGCGCTGTGGTACCAGTAATCAATAGTCAGGGCGAAACCTTGGCGGTAATTGAACTGGGTTTTGATCTGCAAAATGTGTTTGCGACTAGGCAAGAATACATCGCCCTTCGTCGTTCATCGATGGACAGTCCCCCTGAAGATATTGCGCTATTAGTAAAGCCTGACGTCACCTCTGCACTTCACAATGATGTAAAAGCGAATTGGTTACATACTGACTTTTGGAGTAGCCCCAGCCAAGATGACATGCTGCAATTTTGGTTGGATAATAAGTTGATACCCGAGCACATCGATGAACCGCAACAAATCACCCTTAGCTTCAACCAACAAACCTTTGCCGTATCACTACTGCCTTGGCCTGTTTGGGGCCAAAGCACTCAACAAAACTGGCCATTAATTAGCGTCAGTTGGCATGATATCAGCAAGCAGCTGAGCGCTCAGCAACATGCAAACAAAATAACCTGGTCAATATGGGCTTTATTGTGTTTGATCACCTTAGCTCTTGGTGTGCTGCTAGTCGCATTTTTGCAACGCCAAGCAAGACGAGAAGTGTCGCAGCAGCAAACGTTATTGAAGCAATCAGAACAAAAACTGTCTGCACTGTATCAGCTATCGCCTTTGCCTATTTTGTTAAACCGTTTTAGCGACGGCACTTTCGTCGAGGCTAATCCCGCGATGACAAAACTTACCGGTTACTCTATTGATGAAATACAGAGACTGAGTTATTGGGATTTAACGCCTGAAAGTTATGCCGAGGCCGAACAACAGCAACTTAAATCACTGACTGAAACGGGCCGATATGGCCCCTACGTTAAACATTATAAGCACAAAAATGGCGAGTTAATTGATATCGAACTGAATGGCGTGCTGTTTAATGATGGTCAGGGCGAAAGCTACATTTGGACTCTCATTCAAGACATCAGAGAAATTAAGCGCATAGAAAAACTAAAAGACGATTTTGTCTCCACGGTCAGCCATGAACTCAGGACTCCATTAACCTCTATTGCCGGCTCACTTGGTTTGGTACTAGGAGGAGCCAGTGGAGCCTTAAGCCCCAAAGCAGAAAGGCTATTACATATCGCGCATAAAAACAGCCAGCGCTTGAATATCTTGATTAACGATTTACTGGATATCAACAAGTTGATGGCTGGTAAAATGCGTTTTAATGAAGCTTTGGTGTCGTTGCCTAACCTATTACAAGAGGCGGTGGAGCAAAACCAACCTTATGCCAAACAACATGATAGTAAAATCACCTTAGTTAACGCGCCGCCAGTGCAATTATTGGTGGATGCGGCCCGAATTCATCAAGTGTTATCTAACTTTTTATCCAATGCGATTAAATTTTCCCCTGCGAACACGGAAGTGCGGCTCAATGCCGATATCATTGACGATCGCGTGAGAATTTCGGTTCACGATCAGGGGCCCGGTATTGCTACTTCTGACCAGCATCGGCTGTTTCAGCGTTTTTCGCAATTAGAGCAGCCCACTTCTCAGGTAAAATCAGGCACTGGCTTGGGCTTGGCCATCAGTCGAGAAATTGTTTTGCGGTCTGGCGGCGAGGTTGGAGTGAACTCTGAACTTGGTCAAGGCGCCACTTTTTGGCTGGAATTACCGATTTATCCTGCCACCTCTCCAACAGAAAGCCGCTGACATTTGCCTGCGCTAACAAGAGTATTTCCGATAGTAAAATCGCCTATTTGAGTCGACACAGAACTTGAACGAACATCTACGTACTCTCATATTCAACTTTTTTACAACAGTCTCGCCACTTTTTTTTCACTTTTATTACGCAATTCATCGAATATAAAACGCTTTATTTTCAATATCTTAACGCTCTACATTAGGCTTTATAAGGCGTTGATATTCATTCCACGCATAGGGCATATCATTATTTCGATTGGTCATTTAGATCGGCTTGAGTAATCTTCAAAGACGCTGTTTTTGATGGCTGGGTTTAGTCCAGCTTGTCTTCAATGGCGAAAGGGGGCTCAGGGATGAGGCAGAACAGCCCCATTCGAACTGGGAGTTTGAATGGGGCTTGTTTCTAAATACCGTAAAGATAAGACCATAAAGCCGCTCTTTACCTACCCAACAATAATCACAAAAGTAACGAACACCTTGATTCGACTTCCCGCGTGCTCAGCACGAGAATAATTATGTTAATGGAGAGTTAATAATGAATAGGTTTATCCGATCCGTATCCACGGGTGTGGCGGTAACGCTAATGCTTTCTGCTACTGCAAGTGCTGAAACTCTGCGCTGGGCAAGTGCCGGCGACTCACTAACGTTTGACCCACATTCACAGAACCACGGGATGACACATGCGGTTGCCCACCAGCTTTACAATCCACTGGTGTACCTAGACATGAACTCTGTGATGCAACCCGGTCTAGCGACCGAATGGGGCATCTTAGATTCTGATCCCAATGTATGGGAATTCAAACTGCGCAAAGGCGTGACGTTCCACAACGGGGAAGCTTTTACAGCGGATGATGTGGTGTTGTCTTTTCAGCGTGCACAACATGACAATTCAGACATGCGAACGCTAATCAGTTCAATTGTTGACGTAACTGCGGTAGATGATTACACAGTACATATGCGCACTAATGGGCCAAATCCATTGCTGCCTAACAACCTAACTAATCTTTTCATTATGAGCAAGTCTTGGGCAGAAGCAAACAACGTCATTACGCCACAAGATTATTCCGCGGGAGAAGAAAACTTCGCTGTTCGTAATGCTAATGGCACAGGTCCTTTCCGTTTGGTGAGTCGTGATCCTGATGTGCGCACCGAGATGGTGCGTAACGAAAACTATTGGGGACGAGATCAGTTTCCAATGGAAATCACCCGTATTATCCATACACCAATCCAATCTGCTGCAACACGCTCCGCGGCTCTTTTATCAGGTGAGATAGACTTCTTGCAAGACGTGCCTGTTCAAGACATCACGCGTTTAAATAATGCGGCAGATATTCGTGTTGCCACTGGTCCAGAAAACCGCACTATTTTCTTTGGTATGGATCAAGGCCGTGACGAGCTGCGCACGTCAAACATTAAGGGTAAAAACCCATTCGCTGACAAACGCGTTCGTCAAGCGATGAACATGGCAATTAACCGTCCCGCAATTCAGCAAGTGGTCATGCGTGGTCAATCCACACCAGCAGGCATGATAGCGCCGTCTTTCGTGAATGGTTACACCACCACGCTAGATACAGTCCCAGCAACCAACATACAACAAGCCCGTGCTTTGTTGGCGGAAGCCGGCTACCAAAACGGTTTTCAAGTTACGATGACATGTACCAATGACCGTTACACCAACGATGAAGCACTGTGTCAAGCGGTCACTGGCATGCTAGGACAAATCGGTGTTGACGTGCGTCTGGATGCACGTGCAAATAGTATTCACTTCGCTGAGTTACAGCAAGGTGCACTCGATTTCTACTTGCTAGGCTGGTCTGTACCTACGCTTGATTCACACTATGTGTTTGATTTCTTGTTGGAGTCTAAAACTGAAAATACCGGGGCATGGAACTTCACAGGATTCTCAAATGCAGAGTTTGATCGTCTATCTGGTTCACTTCCTACACAAACAGACCTAAACGCACGTAATGCCGCCATTGCTAGTGCATGGAAAATTGTACAAGACGAAGTGGTCTATCTACCGGTTCACCATCAAGTATTGAATTGGGCTATGAGCAAAAACATCAACTTTGATGTGCAATCGCAAAACCAGCCTATGCTGAAATATTTGAGCTATCAATAACAGCACCTTAGAGAACCCCTGTACTTTTTGTGGCTAACGCCTTCCTCTAATTAGAGGCACACCTTCATGATTATCCCTTAGGACATCATGCAAGGTGCGCCCTGCTAGCTGAGTACAGACACTATTTTGGTATTCTAAGAGAACAGGCCTATGTCTGTTTTCTTATTGTGAGATTACGATTATGAAGAAGGTTACTGACCTATGATCGCCATGTTAATACGCCGAATCATCCAAGCCATTGTTGTGATGTTGGTTGTGGCATTTATCTCTTTTAGTTTGTTCCAGTTCGTCGGTGATCCGATCAACAATATGGTCGGACAAGAAGCAAGCCAGCAAGACCGCGAAGAACTGCGTGAACGCCTTGGCCTCAATGATGCAATTCCGATTCAATTCATGCGCTTTGTTGGCAATGCCGTGCAAGGCGAATTCGGTATTTCTTACCGTATGGCACGTCCCGTTTCTGACGTTATTATGGAACGTTTACCTGCGACGCTAGAGCTGGCTTTTGTGTCCGGTCTCTTCGCTCTGACTTTAGGTATTAGCCTAGGCGTTTATACCGCCCTGAGTCGCAACGGCTGGCTGAGTAATTTCATTATGTCCGCCTCGCTAGTGGGCGTGTCTTTACCGACCTTTTTGATCGGTATTTTGCTCATTTACGTGTTTGCTGTTGAGTTATCGTGGTTACCCTCTTTTGGTCGCGGTGAAACAGTACAGTTAACCGATAACTGGAGCACAGGCTTCTTAACGGCGTCAGGATTAAAGTCGCTGATCTTACCCGCCATCACACTTGGTTTATTTCAACTCACCTTGATCATGCGCTTGGTGCGTGCCGAAATGCTTGAAGTGCTGCGAACAGACTACATTAAATTTGCCCGTGCTCGTGGATTAAAGCAACGCTCTATTCATTTTCACCACGCTTTGAAAAACACCATGCTGCCTGTCATTACCATTACAGGACTGCAATTGGGGTCGATCATTGCATTTGCCATCATCACTGAAACCGTCTTTCAGTGGCCAGGTGTTGGCCTGCTGTTTATCAACGCTATTCGTTTTGTCGACATTCCTTTTATGTCGGCGTATCTATTGGTCATTGCGTTGATCTTCGTCGTCATTAACTTCATTGTCGACATGTTGTATTTCGTAGTCGATCCACGTTTGCGTGTGGTCAAACGCAGTGCTGGGCGCTGATAAAAACAGAAAGGTATTGCCATTATGAAAGAACAAAAAGACGATTTAATCGTTGTCTCACCTTTGTGGAAGCGCATCGTTGACAGTGATTTGTTTTATGATTTTATCCGACGCCCTGTAATAGTGACGTCCGCGGTAGTGACGGTAGTCATTATCTTGGCGTCCATGTTTGCACCTTTGGTGGCGCCTCACACACCATTTGATTCGGCTTCGTTAAATTTAATGGATGGCTTTACGCCACCAATGGAAGAAAATGCGTTTACTGGAAATAGCTATCTGATGGGAACAGACAGCCAAGGCCGTGACATTTTTTCTGCGATTTTATATGGGTCACGAATTTCCATTTTAGTAGGATTCGCATCAGTAGCGTTTGCCGCCGTTCTAGGTATCACCCTAGGACTAATAGCGGGTTATAAAGGCGGCTGGGTAGACAGCTTAATCATGCGTATTGCAGATATTCAATTAAGTTTTCCAGCCATCTTAGTTGCGTTGCTAATTTTCGGTGTGACCAAAAGTTTGATACCCGGAGAATATCAAGAACAGGCAGCGGTCTATGTACTGATTATCTCTATTGGATTAAGCGATTGGGTGCAATATGCACGTACAGTTCGCAGCTCAACATTAGCCGAAAAGAATAAAGAATACGTTCAAGCCGCTCGTATTTTTGGAGTGCCTGCCCCCCGTATTTTGTTACGTCATATTTTACCCAATGTTATGGGACCTGTACTTGTCATTGGTACGATAGGCCTAGCGTTAGCCATCATTTTAGAGTCCACACTATCTTTCCTTGGCGTGGGGATGTCGGCTACTCAGCCTAGCTTAGGTAGCCTAATACGCGTTGGTAATGAATTCCTATTTTCAGGTGAGTGGTGGATTACTTTCTTCCCCGGGGTGACGCTGTTAGTTTTAGCGTTATCTGTTAATTTGTTGGGCGACTGGTTACGTGACGCCCTGAACCCGAGGTTGCGCTAAACATGAGTAATGATAAGCAAGGTGTATTGTTGTCGGTACGCGATCTAGTGGTTGAGTTTCCAAAGCGCAAAACCGTTTTGCGTGCGCTGGATAACGTATCGTTTGAAATTTCCCGTGGTGAGATATTAGGCGTTGTAGGCGAGTCTGGCGCGGGCAAGTCTCTGACTGGAGCGTCTATAATAGGACTGCTTGAGCCACCTGGGCGCATAGCATCAGGTGAGATCCATCTTGACGGGATGCGAATTGACAACTTGCCATATGAAACAATGCGTCGTATTCGAGGTAAGCGCATTGGCATGGTGTTTCAAGATCCGTTGACGTCGCTCAATCCAATTTTGACGATTGCCGATCAACTGATAGAAACCATACGTACGCATCTGCCGATGAACGAAAAGCAAGCGCGTGAGCGTGCCATTGCTTTGCTTGACGAAGTGGGTATTCCAGCAGCAGATAAACGTGTAGACGATTATCCGCATCAATTCTCTGGAGGTATGCGCCAGCGTGTCGTGATTGCCTTAGCTTTAGCTGGCGAGCCCGAATTGATTATTGCTGACGAACCCACCACAGCTTTGGATGTTTCAGTGCAAGCACAGATTATTGACGTACTTAAGCGCATGTGCAAAGACCATGGTGCCGCCGTTATGCTGGTGACACACGATATGGGCGTTATCGCTGAAGCCTGCGACCGTGTGGCTGTTATGTATGCTGGACGCATTGCTGAGATAGGACCAGTTCGCGATGTCGTAAAAAAACCCAAACACCCCTACACCATAGGTTTGATGGGCTCTATTCCGTCTCTGGTAAATGAGACCGAACGTTTGATTCAAATTCCAGGCAGTATGCCGCGTTTGGATGCGATACCAACAGGCTGTGCTTACAACCCTAGATGCGATCGGGTATTTGCTAAATGCAAAGAAGAGCGCCCGAGTCTGATTCCTACTGGCGACGGTCAGGTGTCATGCTGGTTATACGATATTAAGGAGCCCTCATGAGTCAGCAACATTCTTCGCAGGAAGCCTTGCTACAAATCACCGATTTATCTTGCCACTTCGATGTGTCCAAGCCTTGGCTTAACCGGGTGCTAGAACAAGAGCCACAGCGCTTTTTAACTGCGGTTGATAAGGTTTCTTTCTCGATTAATAAGGGAGAAACCTTTGCTTTAGTGGGTGAATCGGGCTCAGGGAAGTCAACTATTGCTAAGTTAATCGTTGACCTGATTAGCCCATCCAGCGGTCATATCATGTTTGACGGTCAGAGCTTGGCAACGGCTAAAGGAGAGGCATTTAAAACCCTACGCCGACGCATGCAAATGATTTTTCAAGATCCTTTTGCCAGTCTAAATCCTCGCTGGCGTGTTGGTGATATCATCGCCGAACCGATTTATGCGTTTGGCTTAGACAAAGGCCAGTCATCAGTCATCAAAACGGTTGAAAGATTGCTCGACACAGTGGGTTTGGCAGGGCGCGATCGCCATAAATTTCCACATGAGTTTTCAGGTGGGCAACGTCAACGAATTGCCATTGCACGGGCTCTGTCTGCGCAACCCGACTTCCTCATTTGTGATGAGCCAACGTCGGCCTTAGACGTTTCAGTACAAGCACAGATCTTGAATCTAATGCGTGACCTGCAAGATGAGTTTGGTCTAACTTACCTTTTTATCAGCCACGATCTTTCTGTGGTGAAACATATGGCGAATCGTATCGGCGTTCTGTATCTGGGCTCTATGGTAGAAAATTCCCCAAGCCAAGATCTGTTCGCTCAACCAACTCATCCCTACACACGCATGTTACTTGATGCTATTCCTGACCATGAAATGAGCGGCCGTAAACGTCAGCCCGTAACAGGGGAAATACCCAGCCCGATTGATCCACCGTCTGGCTGCACCTTTCACCCACGCTGCAAATTCGTGAATGATCGCTGTAAACAAGAACGCCCTATTTTACTCCCTGTACGCGAAAGCTTTGCTTCCTGCTTCGCAGTCGAAGAAGGTCGTGATTAACGATAAATTTGCGTGTATCTGGCGGCCTAATTAGCCGCCAAATACACCAAACTAATGAACACTTCACCTCTCTTTCAGATGACAATTTATCCTTTTTTTACTCTCTTTGTACCCACTTGCATGACATCAATAATTTCTCTTTAACCCTAAATAATGAAAATAAGATCTTATCGAGAGATGAAGGCTCTTTTGTCGCTTTTACGACATATTGTTTAGATATTCAGTTTTTATAAACCGTATTAAGGGTGTGTTTAACAGTGTCATGTCGATAAATAAAGTGGTAAAAATGATCATTCAAACTTTCACATTTAGAATAAGGAATGTCTTTCATGCTCTCCATGTCGTCTAAAAAAATAGCCGGTTATCTCGTCGGCGTGTCTCTGGCTTTATCCAGTGTTGCCTTGCATGCCGAAGACAAGGTCTATCGGTTAAAGCTGGCTGAAACATGGGGTGCCAATACCCCGATTCTTGGGGATGCGCCTAAAAACATGGCGAAATTGGCCGAGCAAATGTCGAATGGTCGCTTACAAATTCGCATCGATTCCGCCAACAAACATAAGGCGCCTCTTGGGGTCTTTGATCTTGTGAAATCAGGTCAATACGATCTTGGCCATTCCAGCTCTTACTATTGGAAAGGCAAGGTACCTAACACCTTGTACTTTTCTTCCATGCCGTTTGGCATGATGGCGACCGAGCAATATGCTTGGTTTTATCAAGGGGGTGGCCTAGAGTTGATGCAACAAGTGTATGAGCCACATAACTTGCTGTCCTTCCCTGGCGGTAACTCGGATATCCAAATGGGGGGATGGTTTAAAAATGAAATCCGCTCAGTCGAAGACCTCCAAGGCCTGAAAATGCGTATTCCAGGATTTGCTGGTGAAATTTTTGCTAAAGTCGGCGCTACCCCAACCAACATTCCGCCAAGTGAATTGTTTATGTCTTTGGAGCGCGGGACGATTGACGCACTTGAGTGGGTCGGGCCTGCCTTTGACCTAAGAATGGGCTTCCATAAAATCGCACCTTACTACTACACAGCGTGGCATGAGCCAGGTTCAGAAACACAGTTTCTGGTGAACAAAAAAATGTGGGACGGCTTACCTGCTGACTTGCAAGTAATTTTAGAGACCGCATTTAGAGTGGCGACATTTGACATGTACAACCAAGCCATCCATGAAAACGCGCAAAGCTGGGCGAAGATGAAATCGGAGTTTCCTTCCATTCAAGTTCGCGATTTCCCGCCCGCCGTTATTGACGCGATGAAAAAAGCCAACCTAGAGCTACTCGAAGAGCAAGCGCAGCAGGACCCATTAGCCAAAACAATACTCGACTCACAAGCCGAATACTTGAATACCGTACGTCAATGGACAGACATCTCTTTGAGAGCCTACTTAGACACTCGTGAATAAGTCGTTCCTTTTCCCGCACTATGCCACACTCCCTTACGACCATGGTCGCTAAGGGAGTGTTTACGGCACACCCAGCTCAACGCTTCCCACCGGTTAAAATCGTTTAAAATAAAACTGTTGCCTATATCAATAATTGATACGCTTGCCTGAAAAATGGATGACGAAGTCATATCACCCCGCATTACACTTAAATGGCACTGTACCAGCGGCTTATGTATTACCGAACTGGCTTATAAAAATAATGAATATATTGGTGTGTCGTTATGAGATTTGATTTTTCTGTCTACGATCTTCAAGCCGTCGATGCTTCTACGCAGGCGATTGCGAGTATCTTATTCAATAAGGGATTTGGTGAGTATCATTTTACGGAAAATACACGTCAACAAAAAACATCAACGCTGAAATTTAAAGCGTTCGGGGGGCTTTCACTGGTCGAATACGGGGCCGGAATCGCGTCCCATGTGAGCATGTCAAATGCCGACCATGTGTATCAGTTACTCGTGGTGTTAACCGGACACAGTACTGAAGAGTGTCACGGCAGCGGGCGCATGCTAAGAGCAGGCGACTCTATGATGATCATGCCGAAAGAACAGATGGTTTCGTATGATTCGGCGGATTGTAAAAAACTCATTGTGAATATCCCGACGGAGTTTTTGCATCAAACCGTGCGTGAATTTGGGTATTTTTGCGCGACTGAACAGATTCACTTTGCCCCAGTCGTCAGCCGTTTCCCTATGGCTGGCCCCTTATTTAATTTGCTTAATGACATGCTACAGCATGATAAATCCGCACTGGGCGAACGTGCCTTGGTGTATTACTGTAAGCTGATAAGCAGCGCTATCCTTAGTGTATTTCATAATACGGTTGCACCGGGCTCTCTTTCAGCTGAGTCCATGCATCGCCATATCGCACGCATTCGTCATTATGTTTTAGACAACATTACGACCGATATCACCATCGAAGAGCTGGCCAGTCTGTGCCAAATTAGCCGAAAGTCTCTCTACAACCTGTTTGAGCGGGAAACAGGGCTCACACCATCTATTTATATTCGTCGCTTGAAACTGGAAAGCGCCCATGCGGAATTGAAAAACAACGAGCGCATTAAAAACGTCACGCAAGTGGCCTTAAAATACGGTTTTACAAACTTGGGACGATTTTCGGCACAATACCGCGAACAAATCGGCGAGTTGCCTTCGCAAACCTTGCGTGATTTTTCCTACTGATTAGACATAAAGAAAAACAGACTGGACAAAAGGGGGAAGCCCAGTCTGTTCTTGTTATTGCTCTTTCTTAGAACTGGTACATCGCCATGACTTCCACTTGCTGTCCAGCAGGGCGTGTGGCTATGTTGCCGCTGGGGGCAGTGTTTGTCGCTGCATTCTGATCACGAAGCTCTAGACCCAACTCTAAACCTGGCAAATACGTATAAATTACGTTCACCGTA
>CAZBUC010000043.1:10624-12323 GCA_964494965.1 uncultured Maribrevibacterium sp. | reverse complement strand
CCTCGCCTTTTTTATCTACCCCTAAAATACCGATATTACCAACGTGGTGGTGACCGCAAGCGTTCATGCAGCCTGAAATATTCAAGTCAATGTTGCCTAGATCATACAAATAATCTAGGTCGTTGAAGGTTTCTTGAATTTGTGCTGCGATCGGAATAGATTTGGCATTTGCCAACGCGCAGAAATCGCCCCCTGGGCAACAGATCATATCTGTCAGTAGGCCGAGAGTCGGTGTTGCAAAGCCGCTTTCTTTTGCCGCTTCCCACAAATCAACCAGTTGATCTTGACGTACATCAGCCAATACAAGGTTTTGCTCGTGGCTCACGCGCAACTCGGAGAAACTAAAGCGATCGGCAAGGTCTGCGGCTTTTTGCATTTGTTCCGCTGTTGCATCGCCAGGCGCTTGACCCGCTTTTTTCAGTGTTAAGGTGACAATGCGGTACCCCGGTTTTTTGTGTTCAAAGGTGTTGCGTTCGTACCAGCGTGCGAAGCCAACACTTTCACTTAGCTTAGCGGTTAAGCTGTCAGGATTATTTTCTAGCGAAGCATAGTCAGGTTCTGAAAAGAAGCTCTGCAGACGTTCGAATTCATTCATTGGGACCGTGCTTTCTTTGCCGCGTAAATGTGCCCATTCTGCATCGACACGGTTACGAAACTCTTCAATACCCAATGCTTTCACTAGTATTTTAATACGTGCTTTGTATTTGTTGTCACGACGACCGTGTTGGTTGTAGACACGAATAATGGCATCTAGATACGTTAATAAGTCAGCGCGAGGGATAAATTCACTAATGGTCACACCAACCATGGGT
Organism: uncultured Maribrevibacterium sp.; assembly: GCA_964494965.1. Classification (GTDB taxonomy): domain Bacteria; phylum Pseudomonadota; class Gammaproteobacteria; order Pseudomonadales; family Marinomonadaceae; genus Marinomonas. The sequence goes on along the minus strand of CAZBUC010000043.1, from coordinate 11,511 downwards.
GTGCGGCCCAGTCCACCTCCAACGATAACTTTGAAGCCAATGTCACCCGCTTCATTTTTCTTGATGTGTAAACCGATGTCATGCACTTGGGTAGCAGCACGGTCTGCAGATTCGGTTGCGTTCACTGCAATTTTAAATTTGCGAGGAAGGAAAGCAAATTCGGGGTGAAATGTAGACCATTGACGAATAAGTTCGCAATAAGGGCGCGGGTCAACCACTTCATCAGAAATAACACCTGCATATTGGTCTGTTGTGGTGTTGCGTATGCAGTTACCACTGGTTTGAACAGCGTGCATTTCTACGTCGGCCAATTCCGCTAATATGTCAGGAACATCTTCTATTTTAGGCCAGTTTAGTTGTAGATTTTGACGGGTACTGAAGTGCCCATAAGACCTGTCATAGCGGCAGCTGATATCAGCCAATTTGCGCAGTTGTGTGCTTGAAAGCATGCCGTAAGGAATGGCAATTCGTAGCATTGGCGCATAGCGCTGCACGTAAAGTCCATTTTGTAATCGTAATGGTAGAAATTCTTGCTCACTCAGTTCTTTGTTAAGGTAGCGGCGAGTCTGATCGCGAAACTGTGCAACACGCTCTGAGACAAGTTGTTGATCAATGGCGTCGTATTGATACATATAGTGTGAACCGTGGTTGATAGATTATTTATAGTGACAAGCATACTAGCAAATATCCTTTATTCTAAAAATGAATATTTATCTATATCTTTAGGGGTTTTCCTAATAAGGCTTATTCGTTAACCTAGGTGATGAATGCTTAATGTGGCTGAAATAGGAAAAATACCCTACTTCTTTACTTGGTCTTTGGCTTTGCTGAATATCTCCTGTAATATATGTCCTATTGATCGTTCAGCAGTTTTGAAAAGGGTTATT
>CAZBUC010000043.1:4909-10614 GCA_964494965.1 uncultured Maribrevibacterium sp. | reverse complement strand
TATTACAATTACCGATGGTGCCCAGGAATACCTTGCTTCTTTACTTGAAAAACAGGGAGTTGAGGGTATTGCCGTAAGAATTTTTATACAGCAACCTGGCACGCCCCATGCCGAGACGTGTCTTGCATATTGCCGTCCAGATGAAGTCAATGCGACGGATGAAATACTCAATTTGCCAAAATTAAAAGTTTACATAGAAAAAAATTCTGTGAATTTTTTGGATGAAGCCTATGTTGATTACACCGCAGAAAAAATGGGTGGCCAGTTAACCATTAAGGCCCCTAATGCGAAAATGCCAAAGGTCACTGCGGATAGTCCCATTGAAGATCAAGTCAACTATGTTCTTTACTCTGACATCAATCCTGGTTTGGCTGCCCATGGCGGTGAAGTGAGTTTGATTGAAATAGTCGATGGTAAGGTTGCTGTCTTGAAGTTTGGCGGTGGTTGTCAGGGTTGTAGCGCTGTGGATTTGACCTTAAAAGAAGGTGTTGAAAAGACGCTTTTAGAAAAAGTCCCCGGTTTGACGGCAGTTAAGGATTCAACAGATCACACAGTGACAGATAACGCCTTTATGTGATTAAGACTGCTCTTTGTTATAGAAGAGATTTCAGCATAGAGCCTTTAAAAAAGGGGAGTCGCCGTCAGGCAATTCCCCTTTTGTTTATCTTTGCTAGTGTTTAGCTGCGTTGGCGCTTTGGAAGAACATCGCGCAAGGCATTTGCCATATTTGTCAGCGTCTTTTCCGTTGTTTCCCAGTCGATGCATGCATCAGTGATGGAAACGCCGTACTCAAGATCATTTAAATTAGCTGGTACTTTCTGATTTCCCCAGCCAATATTACTTTCAATCATAAGTCCCATAATAGACTGGTTGCCATTAAGGATTTGCTGAGTTGAATCCTCGGCAACCGTTACTTGGCGTTCTGGCTTCTTATTCGAGTTTTCGTGCGAACAATCAACCATGATGTTGTGTTTAAGGTTGGCAGAGGTTAGTGCCTCTTCACTTAAGGCAATATTTTTCGCATCGTAATTCGGCAAGCCATTACCACCACGTAAAACAAGATGACCGTATGCGTTGCCTTTTGTGTTGACTATGCTGACTTCTCCGCTTTCATTGATGCCTAGGAAAGAATGCGGATGAGAAACGGATTGCATAGCGTTAACCGCGACCGTTAATCCACCATCGGTTCCATTTTTAAAGCCAACAGGCCCAGATAAGCCAGACGCCATTTCACGATGCGTTTGAGATTCGGTTGTGCGTGCACCAATGGCAGACCAACTGATGAGGTCTTGGATGTATTGTGGTGAAATCGGGTCTAATGCTTCTGTTGCAAGTGGAAGACCTAGCTCGGCTAAATCAATCAGTAATTTACGCCCAATTCTAATGCCTTTATCTATGTCAAACGTGCCATCAAGATTGGGATCGTTGATCAAGCCTTTCCAACCCACTGTGGTGCGTGGTTTTTCAAAATAGGCGCGCATAATGATGAACAATGTGTCGTCTAGTTTTTCTGCTAGTGCTTTTAGGCGAGTAGCATAGTCAAGAGCGGCTTTCGGGTCGTGGATTGAGCAGGGGCCTATGACAATGGCAAGGCGGTGATCTTTTCCATCCATGATGTTTTTAATGATTTCGCGGGATTCCGCTACATGGCTGCTGATGTTTTCAGTGACTGGCAGCTCTGTTTTTAACGCGCTCGGTGTTACCAAAGAGGTAAAAGAGGCAATATTTAAGTCTTCAAGACGCTTGTTACTCATTGCGGGGTATCCTGCTTTTTGCTTTTAATGTATAGCCTTTAACAATATCGCGTTTTCCCTTTTGAATGAACCGCTAGATAATGAATTTTTGCTAATTTAGCGTGGTTTTAGCAGCCATTTTTTACAATACGACTAAGTATTGAGCTGGTTCTCATGAAATGGTTTTATTTTTTATGAGTCGATTGTCTAAAATAGGTTGTTAGCTGTTTGTTTGCTAAGTATCCATACTGGTAAGGAGGCGGTTTTTTCACTATTCTATAAGGTAATATTTTTTCTCTTTTTTAACTCTTTTTCGAATAAGGCTTAGGATGAAGTTACAACAACTCAGATACATATGGGAAGTCGCGCGTCATGACTTAAATGTGTCAGCCACGGCACAAAGTTTGTACACATCGCAGCCCGGTGTCAGTAAGCAAATTCGCCTGTTAGAAGACGAGCTTGGCGTTGAGGTGTTTGCTCGTAGCGGTAAACATCTTACGCATGTGACACCGGCAGGCGAAAAGATCATTGCTCTAGCGGGTGAGGTGCTTAATCAGACACTTAACATCAAGCGAGTTGCTAAAGAGTTTAGTGACGAACGCAAGGGGTCGTTGGATATTGCAACCACGCACACTCAAGCGCGATATGCACTTCCCAAAGTCATCAACCAGTTTATTGATGGTTATCCAGAAGTGAGCCTTCATATGCACCAAGGTACGCCAATGCAAATTGCTGAAATGGCCAATGATGGCGTAGTAGATTTTGCGATAGCGACGGAAGCACTTGAGCTATTTGGCAATCTTGTCATGTTGCCTTGTTACACATGGAACCGCTCTGTTGTGGTGCCTAAAGAGCACCCTCTAGCCAAAATAGACACTTTGACCTTGGCGGCTCTGGCTGAGTATCCAATTGTTACTTATGTATTTGGCTTTACGGGGCGATCTCAATTAGATGAAGCCTTTCAAGAAGCTGAATTAAAACCTAACGTGGTATTTACTGCCGCGGATTCTGATGTAATTAAAACGTATGTTCGACTAGGGCTTGGTGTAGGTATTGTGGCTTCCATGGCTCACGATGTAGAGCAAGATGCGGATTTAGTCGCATTAGATGCTTCCCATTTGTTTGCTGACAGTTGTACTAAAATTGGTATCCGAAGCAATACCTTTATTCGTGGGTACATGTACAAATTTATTGAATCATTCGCGCCCCATTTAACAAAAGATGTTGTCATGGCGGCGATGGAAGCAGGTAATCGACAAGACGTGGAGCTCTTGTTTAAAGACGTTGAATTGCCTAGGCACTAGTTGCTTTTACGTGCATTATTTGTGTGTTGACTGAATAAGACTTGCTTGAAGAGTTGAAAATTTGAAGAGTGAAAAAGCCGCGATCCAGCGTTATAGGTTGCGGCTTTTTTGTTTTACTGCTTTGGGCAAATGTTAGACAGGCTTTTGTAGTTTAAGCGTCATTTCAGCAATGCGCTTGCCTTGCGCTTCGCACAGTGCTTTTTCATCATCGGTTAGGGTGGTTTCATTTGTGCTGTTGGCAAGATGGCTGGCGCCATAAGGTGTTCCACCTGCTGATGTGTGTATCAGCTCTTTATGCTTGTAAGATAGGCCGACCCATACCATGCCGTGATGCAACAACGGTGTCATCATACTATGAATGCATTGTTCTTGCCCGCCGTGCATGGTGCTGGCGCTGGTAAATCCACACGCTGGTTTATCTATTAATTGACCTGTTAGCCACAAGGTCGATGTCTGATCAAGAAAGTGCTTCAGTGGCGCAGCCATGCTACCAAAATAGGAGGGCGATCCCATTGCAAGGCCGGAACAGTCAGCAAGTTCTTCTAATGTGCAGTAGGGTGCTCCGTCATCGGGTAAGGCGGGAGAAGCAATGGTTGTGGTGTCTGCAACGTTTGGTACTTGACGTATTTTAGCTTCTACACCACTGACTTTATTGACGCCGCGAGCGATGTATTTTGCCATTTCAGAAACGGAGCCGTGACGGCTGTAAAATAAAACTAATACGTAGGGCGACTGGGTCATTCTCGTAGCTCCTTGTTAATTAAATAAGGTCAAAACATCTTCAGGTGGTCGGCCAATCTTGGCTATGTTGTTGTGTATGACGATGGGGCGTTCTATTAAAATCGGGTGGGCGTGCATGGCTTGCAGGCACTCTTCGTCTGTTGAGTTTTTGTTCAGACCAAGTTCTTTGAAAAGAGCGTCTTTTGTACGCATGAGCGCAATCGGTGTTATCGCGAGCTGGCTAACAAGTGTTTTGATTTCTTCTAGATTCGGTGGGTCTTGCAAATACAAACGAATCGTAGCTTGAATGTTGTTTTCTTCGAGAAGTTGCAAGGTTTGTCGCGATTTAGAACAACGAGGATTATGGTAAATAGTGGTCATGCGGGATTCCATTTTTGGTGGGTATAACAAAGGCTGATAGAAGTACGAGGTTCTATCAGCCTTGACGATGTTATTTCTTGCTTAAAATAAAATCGACTGCATCCGCTATGGCGATGTCTTCGTTTTCGCCTGCTTTGCGGTATTTGTACTCTAATGTCCCTTTTTCTAAGCCTTTATCGCCTACCACTAAACGATGTGGTATGCCTAGAAGTTCACAGTCAGCGAATTTAACGCCTGGACGTTCTTTACGGTCGTCCAGTAATACATCTAAACCTTTTGATTTTAATTCGGCATACAAACGGTCACATTCTGTGCGAACGGCCTCTGATTTGTCGTAATTCATTGCGACAAGGGCAATGTCAAATGGCGCGATACTTTCTGGCCATAAAATCCCTTTCTCATCAAAGTTTTGTTCAATTGCGGCGGCAACGATACGAGAAACGCCAATGCCGTAACAGCCCATGTGCATGACTTGCGCCTTGCCATTTTCATCAAGAACCGTTGCTTTCAGGGCTTCAGCGTACTGTTGACCAAGTTGGAAAATATGGCCGACCTCGATGCCGCGTTTGATCACAATGGTACCTTGTCCATCTGGTGAAGGGTCACCTTCTACGACATTGCGAATGTCTGCTATTTCAAATGTGGCGCAGTCGCGCTCCCAGTTTAAGCCAGTAAAATGGTAGTCGTCTTTATTTGCGCCAGCGCAGAAATCAGACATTACTGCGGCAGATCGGTCGGCAATGACACGAATGCCTTTTTCTGCTAATCCTTTTGGCCCAATGGAACCTGGAGCACAACCTATTTTAGCAATGATGTCAGCTTCATCGGCAAATTCAAATGGCACAACGATGCCTTGCAGTTTTTCTACCTTGATTTCATTGATGTTGTGGTCACCACGAAGTACTAAGGCAGCGATTGAAGGTTGATTATCTTGATCAATGGCTTTCACCAGCATGGTTTTTACCGTGCTGGTGACGTCTAATTTTAAGAACTCGGCCACTTTTGCTATGGTCTTGCAATCAGGTGTAAAAACTTCTGCAATATCTTGAGTGGGTACATCGGCTTTTTCTTTTAGGCAAATGGCTTCGGCAAGCTCAATATTTGCGGCGAAATCCGACGAGTCACTGAACGCAATGTCATCTTCACCAGAGTCGGCCAGTACATGAAACTCATGTGAATAGGCTCCACCAATACTGCCTGTGTCAGCGCGAACAGGGCGGTAGTCTAAACCAATGCGGTCAAATACATTGCAGTATGCTTTATGCATGACATCATAGGTTTCTTGTAGTGATTCAGCGCCAACATGGAAAGAATAGGCGTCTTTCATGCAGAACTCACGCGAGCGCATGACGCCAAAGCGTGGTCGCACTTCATCGCGGAATTTGGTTTGAATCTGGAAAAAATTGATAGGTAATTGCTTATAGCTCGTGAGCTCATTGCGCGCGAGCTCTGTGATTACCTCTTCGTGGGTTGGTCCAACGCAGTAGTCTCTTCCGTGTCTGTCCTGTAAACGAAGGAGTTCCGGACCATATTTTTGCCAGCGCCCCGTTTCTTGCCATAATTCCGC